>NZ_QTQN01000005.1:0-274078 GCF_003853755.1 Burkholderia sp. Bp8984 | reverse complement strand
ACGCTGTTGCACGAGATGGCCAAGCGCGATGCGAAGCGCGGGCTGGCGTCGCTGTGCATCGGCGGCGGGATGGGCGTTGCGCTCGCGGTCGAGCGTCCGTAACCGGTCGTCCGTCACTGCCAAACCAATCCGGGCGCCGGCCGATTGCGGCTTCGGCCGGTGCCACGTGAAGTCAGAGGGGCCTCCGGCGGCTCTCGAAACCAAAAAATGGAGTGAGATTTATGTCTCAGCGAATTGCGTACGTAACGGGCGGGATGGGCGGCATCGGCACCAGCATCTGCCAGCGTCTGTCGAAAGACGGCTTCAAGGTGGTCGCGGGTTGCGGCCCGAACTCGCCGCGTCGGGTGAAGTGGCTCGAGGACCAGAAGGCGCTCGGCTACGATTTCATCGCGTCGGAAGGCAACGTCGGCGACTGGGACTCGACCAAGGCAGCGTTCGACAAGGTCAAGGCTGAAGTCGGCGAGATCGACGTGCTGGTCAACAACGCGGGCATCACGCGCGACGTCGTGTTCCGCAAGATGACGCATGAAGACTGGACGGCCGTGATCGACACCAACCTGACGAGCCTGTTCAACGTGACGAAGCAGGTGATCGACGGGATGGTCGAGCGCGGCTGGGGCCGGATCATCAACATCTCGTCGGTGAACGGCCAGAAGGGGCAATTCGGCCAGACGAACTACTCGACCGCGAAGGCCGGCATCCACGGTTTCACGATGTCGCTCGCGCAGGAAGTCGCGACGAAGGGCGTGACGGTCAACACCGTGTCGCCCGGCTACATCGGCACCGACATGGTGAAGGCGATCCGTCCGGACGTGCTCGAGAAGATCGTCGCGACGATTCCGGTGCGGCGTCTCGGTGCGCCGGAGGAAATCGGCTCGATCGTCGCGTGGCTCGCGTCGAACGATTCCGGCTTCGCGACCGGCGCCGACTTCTCGCTGAACGGCGGCCTGCACATGGGCTGAACGTCCGGGCTGCGCAGGCCGGACCGGCCGTGCAGCCTGGCGTTTCCGAAGGCCCCCGCCTCCCGGATCCGGGAGGCGGGGATTTGTCACTTGCGCTACGCTGCACCCAAAGGCGTTACATGACTACTACAAAGAAAACGGCCGAGCGGCTCATCAAGAAGTACCCGAACCGCCGGCTCTACGATACCGAGACGAGCACGTACATCACGCTGACCGACGTCAAGCAACTCGTGCTGGAACAGGAGGACTTCAAGGTCGTCGACGCGAAATCGAACGAAGACCTGACGCGCAGCATCCTGCTGCAGATCATCCTCGAGGAAGAGAGCGGCGGCGTGCCGATGTTCTCGTCGTCGATGTTGTCGCAGATCATCCGTTTCTACGGTCATGCGATGCAGGGCATGATGGGCACGTACCTGGAAAAGAACATCCAGGCGTTCATCGACATCCAGAACAAGCTCGCGGATCAATCGAAGAACCTGTACGAAGGCAACGCGATGAATCCGGAAGTCTGGTCGCAGTTCATGAACATGCAGGCGCCGATGATGCAAGGGATGATGACGAGCTACATCGAGCAGTCGAAGAACATGTTCGTGCAGATGCAGGAGCAGATGCAGAATCAGGCGAAGTCGATGTTCAGCACGTTCCCGTTCAAGCAACCGGGCACGCCGGAGCCGGAGAAGAAGTAACGAGGTCGCGGCAGGCTGGCCGCGGCGGCATGCGCCGCCGGACGGTCGGCGCCGCGACGTGTGGCGGTGAAATCAAACTGATCGTGTGCTAGGGCGCGACGGTGGTTGGCGGCCCGCCGCCGCTTGATGTCGCCGTCGGTCGTTCCTGATCGTCGGCACCAGATGCCTGTGCCCCTGCGCGGGGCGGGCATGACCGTCTTCCGGTCGATCGAATTCCAGATACTCAAGACAAGCGCGGCTGGTGTTGCGCCTGTCGGCGCGCGTTCGTGCCGGTCAGGGCCGGTGCCGTTGCGTCGGGTCCGTGCAACGGCACCTTGCTGCGAAGCGGGAGCAGTTCGCCCGTATCGCTCAAAGCGCCGGATCGAAGTCCTGATGATCGTCGGCCGGAGGCAGATCGAGTACGAGCTTCACCGCACAGTAGTTGGCCTTCAGCGAAAACACGCGGCCGATCACGAGAAACGTTTGCGGCGAATTCTCGAGCTCGACGAAGTCGCCAGGCTGCGGTACGTGGGCGCCCTGGTCATAGGAAAAGCTGGTGCTGGTCTGCTCGCCGATGGTTTCGGCGGCGTGCTCGGTGAATTCGATCGTGATGTGGGTGGTCATGCGAACCCCGTTGGGTAGGAAGTGGATGCCGCGATTTTCGCATAGCGGCGGGGCGGCGCTGGGGCGATTACTGGGCGGTGGCGCGGGGATGATCGGGGCCGTTGGATCATCACCGGAGGCATGAAAGGGTTGGATCAATCGTCCGTGGCGGCTCGATGCGCCCGCGCGCACCGCATATTGGGGGGCCATCCACGGCACTCCGTCCGCCGGTTTTGCCTCGCTGACCCATAAATAGCTGTAAACTCACGCTTTTGCCGCCACGCCCCCACATTCCAGATGTCCCAGTCCCCCAAAGTAGGCTTCGTGTCGCTCGGGTGCCCGAAAGCCCTCGTCGACTCCGAACAAATCATCACGCAGCTGCGTGCCGAAGGTTATGAAATCTCCGGCACCTACGACGGCGCCGACCTCGTCGTCGTCAACACCTGCGGCTTCATCGACGAAGCCGTGCAGGAAAGCCTCGACGCGATCGGCGAAGCGCTGACCGAGAACGGCAAGGTGATCGTCACCGGCTGCCTCGGCGCGAAGTCGAGCGCGAGCGGCTCGAACCTGATCGAGGAAGTCCACCCGAAGGTGCTCGCCGTCACCGGCCCGCACGCGGTGGGCGAAGTGATGCAGGCCGTGCATTCGCACCTGCCGAAGCCGCACGACCCGTTCACCGACCTGGTGCCGGCGGCCGGCATCAAGCTCACGCCGCGTCACTACGCATACCTGAAGATTTCCGAAGGCTGCAACCACCGTTGCACGTTCTGCATCATCCCGTCGATGCGCGGCGACCTCGTGTCGCGCCCGGTCGCCGAAGTGATGCTCGAAGCCGAGAACCTCTTCAAGTCCGGCGTGAAGGAACTGCTCGTGATCTCGCAGGACACGAGCGCATACGGCGTCGACGTGAAGTACCGCACCGGCTTCTGGAACGGCAAGCCGATCAAGACGCGCATGACCGACCTGGTCGCCGCGCTCGGCGAACTCGCCGCGCAGTACGGCGCATGGGTGCGCCTGCACTACGTGTACCCGTATCCGAGCGTCGACGAAGTCATTCCGCTGATGGCCGAAGGCCCGTTCAAGGGCCACGTGCTGCCGTATCTCGACGTGCCGTTCCAGCACGCGCATCCGGACGTGCTGAAGCGCATGAAGCGCCCGGCGAACGCCGAGAAGGTGCTCGAGCGCGTGCAGAAGTGGCGCGAGATCTGCCCGGACCTGACGATCCGCAGCACGTTCATCGCCGGCTTCCCCGGCGAGACGGAAGAACAGTTCGAAACGCTGCTCGACTTCATCCGCGAGGCGGAGCTCGATCGCGTCGGCTGCTTTGCGTATTCGCCGGTCGAAGGCGCGACCGCGAACGAACTCGACGGCGCGCTGCCGGACGAGGTGCGCGAAGAACGCCGCGCGCGCTTCATGGAAGTGGCCGAGGAAGTGTCGGCGCGGCGCATCCAGCGCAAGGTCGGCAAGACCCTCAAGGTGCTGATCGACGAAGTCGGCGAGGAAGGCGGCATCGGCCGCACGGCGGCGGATGCGCCGGAGATCGACGGCGTCGTCTACGTCGAGCCGGCGACCAAGGCGTCGAAGCGCTACAAGGTCGGCGATTTCGTGTCGGTGAAGATCACGGGCGCGGACGGCCACGACCTGTGGGGCGAGGTTTAAGCGATGACCGCCGCACTGCCGCAGATCCTCGCGCTCGGCGAGGCGATGATCGAATTCAACCAGTCGCAGCCGGGTCGGCCGGAGTTCCTGCAAGGCTTCGGCGGCGACACGTCGAACTTCTGCATCGCCGCGGCGCGCCAGGGCGCGTCGACGGGCTTCGTGTCGGCGATCGGCGACGATCCGTTCGGCCGCCTGCTGACCGAGATGTGGGCGGCGGAGCACGTCGATACGACGTACGTGCGGATCGACCGCACGGCGCCGACCGGCGTGTATTTCGTCACGCACGGCGCTGACGGCCACCAGTTCGACTATCTGCGCGCGGGTTCCGCGGCGAGCCGCTACGCAGTGACCGATCTGCCGCTCGATGCGCTGGCCGCGGCGCGGGCCGTGCACCTGTCCGGCATCAGCCTCGCGATCGGCACGGCCGCGTGCGACGCCGCGTTCGCGGCGATCGACCACGCGCGCAGCAACGGCGCGCAGGTCAGCTTCGACACGAACCTGCGCCTGAAGCTGTGGCCGCTGCCGCGCGCCCGCGCGGTGATGCGCGAAGCGCTGCGCCAGACGGACATCTGCCTGCCGAGCTGGGACGACGTCACGGCGCTCACCGGTGCGAACGATCGCGACGCGATCGTCGATGCGATGCTCGAGCACGGGCCGCGGGTCGTCGCGCTGAAACTCGGCAAGGAAGGCGCGTATGTCGCGACGCCGAACGAACGGCGCGTGGTGCCGGGCTTCGCGGTCGAGGCCGTCGACGCGACGGGCGCGGGCGACTGCTTCGGCGGTGCGTTCGTTGCGCGGATCGTCGCAGGCGACGATCCGTTCGCGGCTGCGCGTTATGCGAACGCGGCGGCGGCACTGTCGACGACCGGCTACGGTGCGGTCGCACCGATTCCGCGCCGCGACGCGGTGGAACGCCTGATGCAGGGCTGACGCGGCTCTCGCACGCCGGCTACGCGACGTGTTCACTCGAACGCCCGGATGACGGGCGACGTGAACGGCTGGCGAGCGGTGTGCGTACCGCGCTCGGCGCCTGCGCATCGGCGGTCGCCATGTGCGCGTGGCGATCGATGTGCAGCGGCGACGCGCAGCATGTCGCCGCGATTTTCGAGCGAATCTGAAGCAAGGAGCAACACAAGGTGGGTCGATATTCGCAATGGCAACGGGCGCTGGTGATTGCCGGCGCGCTGGCGGCGGGCCTCGCGATGCCGGGCGTGGTCGCGGCACAGGCTGCCGCGCCGGGCGCGCAGCAGGATGAAGTGGCGCCCGCCCGGCCGCTGCGGCCGAATCCGGAATTCGCCCGCCTGCCGCGCTACGAAGGCACGCTCGGCGATCGGCCGATCGTCGTGCATCTCGGCCCGAAGACGGACGAGGCGGGCGTGCACGGCGAATACCAGTTCACGGACACGGGCGAGGTGGTGCTGCTCGCCGGCGATCGCGACGGCGACACGCTCGAGATCGAGGAATCGAACGACGGCACGAACATCACGGGCGTGTGGATTGGTCGCTTCGACGCGACGGGCGAGCTGAAGGCCGACCGGATGAACTCGGACGAATCGGATCCGCAACCCGTCGTGCTGCGCCTGGCGCCGGGCAAGCGCGCGGCGCTGCAGGTACGCGACGGCCGCGTGCAGGAAATCGAGACGGTCGGCAACGTTGTCAATCTGCGCGCCGACGACTGAGCGCGCGCTGGCTCGGCGCATGCGGCGCGCATTGTACCGGGCCAACCGCGCCGATTTTGGCTAACCTAGCGACCTATTCCGCAACCGAACGGCCTTTCTCCGGGCCTCCTGCCATGACTGCATCCACTCCGAAGCGCGCACTCCAGACCCGCATCGTTCAACCCGACGACAACATCCCGGATGGCTTCCGTTCGTTCGTGCCGCCGGTCGAGCGTGCATCGACGGTCGTGTTCCCCGATCTCGCGACGATGCGCGCGCTGGTCTGGCACGACGACAACCAGTGGCGCTACGGGCTGCATGCGACCCCGACGTCGCTCGCGCTCGCGCAGCGGCTCGCCGAGATCGAAGGCGGCTCGCATGCGCTGCTGCAGCCGTCGGGTCTCGCGGCGATCATGAACGTCTATTTCGGGATCGTGAAGGCGGGCGACGACGTGTTGATCCCGCACAACGTCTACGGGCCGAACGCCGATCTCGGCAACTGGCTCGCGAAGGATTTCGGCATCACCGCGCGCTTCTACGATCCGCTCGTCGGCGCCGGCATCGCCGACCTGATCCAGCCGAACACGCGGCTGATCTGGATCGAGGCGCCGGGCTCGGTGACGATGGAAGTGCCCGACGTGCGTGCGATCACGGCGGTCGCGCAGGCGCGCGGCATCGTCACCGCGATCGACAACACGTATTCGGCCGGGCTCGCGTTCAAGCCGTTCGAGCATGGCGTCGACATCTCGGTGCAGGCGCTGACCAAGTATCAATCGGGCGGCAGCGACGTGCTGATGGGCGCGACGATCACCGCGAGCGCGGCGCTGCAGGCGCAACTGAAGCTCGCCCGGATGCGCTGCGGGATCGGCGTGTCGGTCGACGACTGCTCGCTCGTGCTGCGCAGCCTCCCGAGCATGCAGGTGCGCTTCGATGCGCACAGCAAGAGCGCGCTCGCGCTCGCGCAGTGGCTGAAGGCGCGCCCGGAGATCGCGGCCGTGCTGCATCCGCAACTGCCGGACTGTCCGGGGCACGCATCGTTCATGCGCGACTTCACCGGCGCGGGCGGGCTGTTCTCGGTGGTGTTCGACGAGCGCTACAGTGCCGAGAAGATCGATCGTTTCGTCGAGGCGCTCGAGCTGTTCGCGATCGGCTGGAGCTGGGGCGGCGCGTGCAGCCTCGCGATGCCTTACGACGTGGCGTCGATGCGCCCGGACTGGCCGCATCGCGGCACGCTGGTACGCTTCTACGTCGGTCTCGAAGACGAAGCCGACCTGCGTGCGGATATCGAGCGCGCGATGCAGTCCACGCTCGGCTGAGCACCGAACCCCGAGCGGAACAGCAAAACGCCCGCGCGATGCAACATCGCGCGGGCGTTTTTCATGGGCGGCTTGCGCGGATCGGAAATCAGAACAGCCGCAGCAGCCCGTCGAGGCCGACGTGGTCGAATGCGACGGTGGCCGCATCGCGCACGACGGGCTTCGCGTGGAACGCGACCGACAGCCCGGCTTCGGCCATCATCTTCAGGTCGTTCGAGCCGTCACCCATCGCGATCGCGCGGCTCGGCTCGATGCCGAGCGATGCGCAGGTGTCGCGCAGCAGGCGCGCCTTGACGTCGGCGTTGACGATCTCGCCGAGCACCTTGCCGGTCAGCTTGCCGTCGACGATCTCGAGCGTGTTCGCGTGCGCGAAGTCGAGGCCGAGGCGCGCCTTCAGGCGCTCGGTGAAGAACGTGAAGCCGCCCGACACGAGCAGCGTCTTCAGGCCCGCGGCCTTCACGCCGGCGAGCATCGTCTCCGCGCCGGGCGACAGCTGCAGCCGTTCCTCGTACACGCGCTCGAGCGCCTGCGCGTCGAGCCCCGCGAGCAGCGCGACGCGGCGCGTGAGGCTTTCGTTGAAATCGCGGATCTCGCCGCGCATCGCTGCCTCGGTGATCTCGGCGACCTGCGTCTTCAGCCCGCAGAAATCGGCGATCTCGTCGATGCATTCGATCGTGATCAGCGTCGAGTCCATGTCCATCACGACGAGCCCGAACTCGCCGAGCGTGCGGCCGGCTTCGACGAAGCCGAAGTCGAGCGCATGCGTGCCGCAGTACGCGTCGATGTCGAGACGCTGCGCGGGGTTGGCGTTTTCGATGCGCAGCGCGTGATCGTCGGTCTGCACGATGCGGGTGCCGCGCGACAGCGCGAGCAGCGGTTTGTGATGCGCGTCCGACAACGGCGCGAGACTCTGGATGACGAGGTTGTGGGTCATGACGGAATGTTTGGAAGCGAATGAAACGCGTGCGCGGCCGGCATGCGGCCGCCTGCGAACGCGGGCCCCGTTCGGCGTCGGGCCGTTGCGTCGCGAACGCGCCATTGTAGCCGGTTGGTATCCGATCGCGACCGGATCGCCGCCGGGAACCGGCGCGGGCGCCGTGCCGGGTGCCGCACGCACGGCGATTTGGCGGACGGTGCGGGCTATTCGGGCTATTCGGGCTATTCGGGCGATTGCCGGTCGCGATCCCAGTAAGGCGGATCGCCGAAGTGTTCGGCCAGGAACGCGATGAACGCGAGCGTCTTCAGCGGCACGTGCGCGCGGCTCGGATAGACGGCCCAGATCGCGACGTCGTTCGCGAACGGGTAGTCGTCGAGCACGGTGACGAGCGCGCCGCTCGCGAGCAGCGGGCCGACGTCCCAGGTCGACTTGATCGCGATGCCGAAGCCGTCGACGAGCGCTTCGCGGATCGCCTCGCCATTGCTCGCGACGAGCCGGCCGCCGACCCGCACGGTGAGCGGGCCTTGCGGCGTGACGAACGACCAGTCGCGCTGGTCGCCGAGGATCACGCATTCGTGCTGAGCGAGGTCGGCCGGATGGCGCGGCGTGCCGTGTTCGGCGAGATACGCGGGCGAGCAGCACAGCACGCGCCGGTTCGCGGCGAGCCTGCGTGCGACCAGCGTCGAATCCTTCAGCGCGCCGAGGCGGATCGCGACGTCGTAGCCGTCGTCGACGAGGTCGACGATCTCGTCGGACAGCCGCAAGTCGAGCGACACGGACGGGTAGCGGCGCAGGAACGCGGGAATCACGGGCGCGACGTGCTGGCGGCCGAACGACGACGACATCGACACCTTCAGCCGCCCGTACGGCTCGCTGCGGCCGTGGCCGACCGAGGCGCGCGCGGCGTCGGCGGCCGACAGCAGCGCCTCGGCGCGGGCCATGAAGACTTCGCCGTCCTGCGTCAGGCCGATGCGGCGCGTGGTGCGATGCAGCAACCGCGCGCCGAGCTGGCGCTCCAGCTGCGCGATGCGCGCGCTCGCGACCGCGGCCGATACGCCGAACTCGCGCCCGGCCGCGCTCACGTTCGCGAGCAGCGCGGCGCGCACGAACAGGCCGACGTCGAGCAGGTCGAGCGGCTTGTCAGGGGCTGGAATCGGATCGGACGTCATTATTCTGAAATTCCTGAAAATGTTTCAGGAAATATAGCGGTTTTCTCGAAGGATCGGGGCGCCTACGATGGCATGCATGGGGCTGCGCCGCGGCCCGCCCGATTTCCCTGAAGGAGTTTCGTGATGAAAGCCGTTGGACTGACCCGTTACCTGCCGATCGACGACCCGCAGGCGCTCGTCGACGTGGAACTGCCGCAACCGGTGCCGGGCCCGCGCGACCTGCTCGTGAAGGTCGAGGCGATCTCCGTGAACCCGGTCGACACCAAGGTGCGCGCGCCGAAACCGCAGGTCGAGGAGACGCCGCGCGTGCTCGGCTGGGATGCGGCCGGCACGGTCGTTGCGGTCGGTGCCGAGGTCACGCTGTTCCGGCCGGGCGACGAGGTGTTCTACGCGGGCAGCATCACGCGGCCCGGCGCGAACGGCGAATTCCACGCGGTCGACGAGCGGATCGCCGCGCTCAAGCCGCGCTCGCTCGATTTCGCGGCATCGGCCGCATTGCCGCTCACCGCGCTGACCGCCTGGGAGGCGCTGTTCGACCGGCTGCGCGTGTCGCCGCAGGGCGCCGACGCGGGCAAGTCGGTGCTGATCATCGGCGGCGCGGGCGGGGTGGGTTCGATCGCGATCCAGCTCGCGAAGACGCTCGCCGGGCTGCGCGTGATCGCGACCGCGTCGCGGCCGGCGTCGGCCGAATGGGTGCGCTCGCTCGGCGCGGACGACGTGGTCGATCATTTCGGCGACCTGCCCGCGCAACTGCGTGAAATCGGCTACCCGAGCGTCGACTACGTGCTGATCTTCAACGACACGGACCGTCATTTCCCTGCCGCGGCGGAAGTAATCCGCCCGCAGGGCGGCATTTGCACGATCGTCGAGAACGAGAAGCCGATTCCGGTCGAGCAACTGAAGGCGAAGAGCGCCGCGTTTCACTGGGAATTCATGTTCACGCGTGCGATGTTCGAGACGCCGGACATGATCGAGCAGCACAAGATCCTGGGCGAGGTGGCGCGGCTCGTCGACGGCGGCACGCTGCGCACGACGCTCGGCGAACAGCTCGGCACGATCAACGCCGCCAACGTGCGGCGCGCGCATCAGCTGCTCGAAGCCGGGCGCGCGATCGGCAAGCTGGTGCTGAGCGGCTTCTGAGTGCCGCAGACCCGTCGCTTCGCGCCAGGCGCCGATGGGCATCCCCCAAGGGGACTTCCTTCGGGGCGGAAAACCTGGGTCTGCCCGGCGTGTTCCCGAGCGCCGGCGTCGCGCGTACGGGATGCCGCGTCGCGAACGCAAGCGGGGTAACACCCGATGCGTTTGCGGCGCATTGCATGCCGCTTGGCGGTAGACTGGCAACGCATCATGCATCGAAAACCGCGCGGCACGCGCGTGCCGCCGCATTACAAGGAGGTCAGCATGAGCCAACGCAGCTTGTCAGTCGCCGCATCGTGGTCTGCCGTGTTCGCGGCGGCGTGCGTCAGCGCGAGCGTATTCGCGGCGCCGCCGGTCAAGGGCAGCCTGAAGGGCGGCGGGACAGGGCAGCTCGAATACACCGTCAAGGTCGATTCGAAGACCTTCGGCAATACGCAGGAGACCCGCAAGATCCGCTCGGGCGAAACGGACGACTTCAACTGGAAGTCGGTGCCGCCGGGCGGTGCGGTCGCGATGCCGGACGGTTGCCCGAACGCCGACAACCTGCCGCGCGACGCGAACGGCGCGATGGTGCGCCAGACCCAGGTGCGGCTCGCGCCGTCGGTCGACGCGAAGGGGATCGCGAACGTGCAGATGAGCTTCCAGGCGGCCGCGCCGAAAGGCACGCGCAACGTGAGCGCGGGCGGCAAGTCGCTGCAGTGCCCGGATGTAGTGTCGGTGAGCCAGGTCAAGTGGGTGTCGATTTCGACCAATGGCGGCTCGAAGTCCGTCTCGATGAGCGACGGCACGAAAGTGACGGTGTCGATCAAGCGCTGAGCGGTGCGCGCGGGCCGGCAAGACGTCCGGTGCGTGCGCAACCAACCGCGATGCGTATCCGGTGATCCGGGCAGTGCCGCGCGTGACGGTTTCGTGGCGCGCGGCTTCGCGTATTTCCGTTGTTTGAGGTTTGATGTGCGTCGTGTCCGGTGCGCACCGACAGCGCGGCCATTCGCCCCCCGGCGCGCGTGACGTGATGCGGATGTCGCGCTATCCTCCCGGGCTTCTCCCTCTTCCCCGTACGACATCCCGATGAAACATTGCATGCGCGCGCTGCTGTCGGCCGCTGCGTTCGTCGCCACTCATGCGCAGGCGGCCGACGATTGCAGCTTCGCGAAGAAAGTCGAGCTGCCGTCGCGACAGCAGGTCGCCGTCGTGTCGAGCGGCGCACTCGAGCCGTGTTCGACCGGCAGCTATGCGGTGCGCGTGTATTCGACCGCGCATGCCGCGCCCGGCTTCGATACGGACGACTACGTAACCGGTGTGCTGCATGCGCGTGACGGCACCGTCGCCGACGCCTTCACGGCCGACCTCGGTGCGCGTGCGCCGCAGGCGCTCGTCGTCACGACGCGCTCGGCCGGCAGCGGCGGTTATGTCGGCGCGCAGGCCTATGTGACGACACCACGCGCGGTGCGGCTCGTCGCGTCGGTCGACGGGCTGGCGCCCGATGCCGACGTCAAGGCCGCGTTGCGCCAGGCCCTCGGCAAACGCCGCAGCGCCCGCTGACCGCACGCCGCGCGGGGCGCGGCGCCGCGCGTCAATGCGCGCGTTCCTCGAGCCGCGATGCGAGAAAGCGGTGATCGGCGGAGAACAGCCGGCGATACGTCATCAGCACCGCGCCGACCGTGCCGAGCGCGGACGCCGCGGCGATCAGGAACATGATCACGATCTGGTAGCGCACGGCCTGCAGCGGCGACTGGCCGGCCAGCACCTGGCCGGTCATCATCCCCGGCAGGCTCACGACACCGACGACGGCCATCTGGTTGAGCGTCGGCAGCATGCCCGCCCGCACGGCCTGGCGCGCGGCGTCCTGCGCGGCTTCCCAGCGCGTCGCGCCGAGCGCGAGCGCGGTCTCGACGCGGTCGCGCCGTGCCGTCAGTTCCTCCATCATCCGTTCGACGCCGAGCGACACGCCCGTGAGCGTATTGCCGAGGATCATCCCGAGGATCGGGATCGCATATTGCGGCGTGTACCACGGATGAATGCGGATCACGACGAACAGCCCGATCGCCGCGACGAACCAGCTGCTGAACCAGATGGACGCGATGCTGTCGACGCGCTGTCCGCGATACGTGCGCTTGCCGCGGCCGGCGCCCGCAAAGCCCGCGATCAGCGTCATCAACGCGGTCAGCGGCAGCACGACGGTCCAGTGCGGATGGCCGAACACCCAGCCGAGCACGTAGCCGATCGCGAGCAACTGCACGACGGTGCGCACGGCGGCGAGCGCGAGCTTGCGCCCGAGGCCGAGCGACAGCGCCGCGGAGATCGCGCCGTTGACCGCGACGAGCGCGGCGGCGATGCCGACGTCGACGAGACTCAGATCCTGCAGTGCCGGGCTCATCGTGCCGCCTCCGTCGTGCTCGCGGCGGCGTGCAGCACGCCGGCCTGCATCACGAGCCGCGTCGTGCCGATCCGTGCGGCCTGCGCCGGATCGTGCGAGATCCACATGCAGGCGCGCGCATCGGGGGCCGCGTCGAACCAGGCGCCGACGAGCGCTTCGATCGCGCGCGTGGAGTCGGGGTCGAGCGCGGACGTCGGCTCGTCGAGCAGCAGCACGTCGGGGTCGAGTTGCAGCACGCGCAGCAGCGCGGCGATCTGCGCTTCGCCGCCCGACAGTTCGCTCGCGCGCTTGTCGAGAAAATCGGCGCCGCGACCGGCGCGGGCCGCGAGCGCTTCGGCGCGCGCACGGTCGAACGTCGCGTCGCGATAGATCGCGAGCGAGTACGGATAGCGCAATTGCGCCTCGACGGTGCCGTCCATCTGCGCGGGTCGCTGGCGCACGTAGGCGACGCTGCGCCGGTAGCGCGGAATCGCATTGCGCCTGATCCGCTTGCCGCGCCACAGGATCTGACCGCCGTCGAGCGGATCGAGCAGCGCGAGCGCGCGCAGCAGCACGCTCTTGCCGGAACCCGATGGTCCGGTGATAGCAATTCGCGATCCCGCGGCGAGGCTGAAGTCGGTCGGCGCCAGCAAAGTCTTGCCGCTGCTGGCGTCGCGGCGCGTGATGTGCTGCGCATCGATGAGACCGGTCGGGGCTGTCATGTCGAAAATGAAAAAAAGCGTTAATGGCGCCGAGGCGTCGTCGGAGCGTGCGTCATAATACAGATTGAAAAGCCGCCAGTGTCGTGCTTCGTTCATTCACGCACGTGGCCCGACATGGCGTGCACACTCTGCATAACAACAACGGAATCGCCATGACGCTAGCCCGAGCCATCGGCAAATCGGCTGCATGGATCGTCTGCATCGTCGCACTGATCATCGCGGCCGCCGGCATTTTTATCGTCACGTTCGACTGGAACCGCGCGAAACCGTGGGTCAACGAACATGTGAGTACCGCGCTTGGCCGTTCGTTTGCGATCAACGGCGATCTCAAGGTCGGCTGGCGTCGCCCCGACGGCGAGACCGGCTGGCGTGCATGGGTACCCTGGCCGAGCTTCTCGGCCACGCAACTCGAGATCGGCAATCCGGACTGGGCGAAGGGGCCCAGGTTCGCCACGGTCGATGCCGCGCATTTCGATCTCGCCATCCTGCCGCTCCTCGCGCACGAAATCGTCATTCCGTCGATCGATGTCGTCAATCCCGCAGTCGACCTCGAGCGGCTCGCCGACGGCCGCAATACGTGGACCTTCCAGTTCAAGCAATCCGCGCAGCCGTCGCCGTGGAAGGTGCGGCTCGACAGCTTCGGGTTCGCGAAGGGCATCGTCACGTATCGCGATGCGATCACGAAGGCCGATCTCACGGTCGCGATCGATACGCTCGGCCAGCCGATTCCGCTCGGCGACGTGCTGAAGGAACAGGAACAGAGGTCGCGTGCGGCATCGGCCCAGCGCGTCGGCAAGCATGGCGCCGCGCAATTGAGCGCGAAGGCGAATGCGGAAGCCGCATCGGGTGCGTCGGCGCCGCAGGCGGCGAGCGGGGCGTCTGCCGTTGCGGCGTCGGGAGTGTCCGGCGCCGCTCCGGCTACTTCGGTTTCCTCTGCATCGACGGCCCCGCCGGCATCCGGCGCGAGTGGTGCGTCAGGTGCATCCGGTGCGTCGGCGGCCGCCGCGCCCGCGAAGCCGTCCGGCCCGACCTATGCGTTCGGGCTCAAGGTCGACGGCCGCTACAAGAACGTGCCGATCAGCGGCACCGGCAAGGTGGGCGGCGTGCTGGCGATCGAGAAGTCGACGCAGCCGTTCCCGCTGCAGGCCGACGTGAAGGCCGGCGACACGCGGCTCGCGATCGTCGGTACGCTGACCGACCCGATGCATCTCGCGGCGCTCGACCTGCGGTTATGGCTGCAGGGCACGTCGATGTCGCACCTCTACCAGATTACCGGCATCACGCTGCCCGACACGCCGCCGTATGCGACCGAAGGGCGGCTGATCGGCAACATCAAGCAGAACGCCAGCACGTTCCGCTACGAGGACTTCAACGGCCGCGTGGGCGGCAGCGATCTGCGCGGCACGCTCACGTGGGCGCAGCGCGAGCCGCGGCCGAAGCTGTCGGGCGAGCTCGAGTCGAAACTGCTGCAGTTCTCCGACCTCGCGCCGGTGATCGGCGCCGACACGGCCGCGAGCAAGGCCAGGCGCGGCGACACGACGCGCCAGCCGCCGGACCGCGTGCTGCCGGTTTCGAGGTTCCGCACCGAGCGCTGGAGCGCGATCGACGCGGACGTGAAGTTCACCGGCCGCAAGCTGATCAAGAGCCCGCAGCTGCCGATTACCGACCTGTACACGCACGTTCTGCTGCAGGACGGCGTGCTGACACTCGAGCCGCTGAAGTTCGGCGTCGCGGGCGGCACGCTCGCGACCACCGCGCATCTGGACGGCAGCCGCACGCCGCTCAAGGGCCGCTTCACGCTGTCCGCGCGTCACCTGAGGCTCAAGCAGCTGTTCCCGACGCAGAAGGTGATGCAGACCGCGCTCGGCGAGATCAACGGCGACGCGTCGCTGTCGGCGACCGGCAACTCGCCGGCCGCGCTCGCGGGTACCTCGACCGGCGAAGTGAAGGCGCTCATCACGGATGGCCGCATCAGCCTGCTGCTGATGGAGGCGGCAGGGCTGAACGTCGCGAACGTCGTCTACGAGAAGCTGTTCGGCACCCGCGACGTGAACATCAACTGCGCGGCGATCGACTTCGTCGCGACCGACGGGATGCTCGACCCCAAGGTGTTCGCGCTCGATACGGACGATGCGCTGATCAACGTCGACGGCCCGGTCAACCTGCGCGACGAATCGATCGACCTGAAGATCCACCCGCACACGAAGGGTTTCCGGGTCTTCTCGCTGCGCTCGCCTCTGTATGCGAAGGGCACGTTCAAGAACCCGAAGGTCGGCGTCGACGCGGGCGCGCTCGCGCTGCGCGCCGGCGCGATGGTCGGGCTCGGCCTGATCAACCCGTTCGCGGCGCTGGTTCCGCTGATCGCGCCGAGCAACAACCGCGACGTGCCGTGCGCGGAGCTGTTCGGGCAAATGAAGGAGAAGGCGGCGCAGAAGCGCGCGGCGAAGGAAGGCAAGTAGGAGCCCCGACGGGGGGCGCCGGCGCCGCGCGCGGCGGCCCGGCTGGCGGGGCCGGAACAGTGCGGTCGGCAGTTTCTCCGACACCTGCTAAAATACACGGTTTTCCGTCGATTTCTCTCTTACGGGACCTGCCGTGCTTTCTACTGCCAACATCACGATGCAATTCGGGCCGAAGCCCTTGTTCGAGAATATCTCGGTCAAATTCGGCGAGGGCAACCGCTATGGTCTGATCGGCGCGAACGGCTGCGGCAAGTCGACCTTCATGAAGATCCTGGGCGGCGACCTCGAGCCGAGCGCCGGCAACGTCGCGCTGGAGCCGAACGTGCGCCTGGGCAAGCTGCGCCAGGACCAGTTCGCGTATGAAGACGTGCGCGTGCTCGACGTCGTGATGATGGGCCACACCGAAATGTGGGCCGCGATGACCGAGCGCGACGCGATCTACGCGAACCCGGAAGCCACCGACGACGACTACATGCACGCGGCCGAGCTCGAAGGCAAGTTCGCCGAATACGGCGGCTACGACGCCGAGGCGCGCGCGGGCGCGCTGCTGCTCGGCATCGGCATCGAGGAGAAGTTCCACAACGGCACGATGGCCGACGTCGCGCCGGGCTGGAAGCTGCGCGTGCTGCTCGCGCAGGCGCTGTTCTCGAAGCCGGACGTGCTGCTGCTCGACGAACCGACCAACAACCTGGACATCAACTCGATCCGTTGGCTCGAGCACACGCTCAACGAGTACAACTCGACGATGATCATCATCTCGCACGATCGTCACTTCCTGAACTCGGTGTGCACGCACATGGCCGACATGGACTACGGCACGCTGAAGGTCTGGCCGGGCAACTACGACGACTACATGCTCGCATCGGCACAGGCGCGCGAGCGCCAGGCCGCGGCGAACGCGCGCGCGAAGGAACGCGTGGCCGAGCTGCAGGACTTCGTGCGCCGCTTCTCGGCGAACAAGTCGAAGGCCCGCCAGGCAACGAGCCGCGCGAAGCAGATCGACAAGATCAAGATCGAGGAATTCAAGCCGTCGTCGCGTCAGAACCCGTTCATCCGCTTCGAGTTCGAGAAGAAGCTGCACAACGTCGCGGTGGTCGCCGAAGACATCACGAAGAAGTACGAGCGCACGATCTTCCAGAACTTCAACCTGTCGGTGCAGCCGGGCGAGCGCATCGCGATCATCGGCGAGAACGGCGCGGGCAAGACGACGCTGCTGCGTTCGCTGCTCGGCGCGCTGCAGCTCGATCACGGCACGGTGAAGTGGTCGGAGAACGCGAACGTCGGCTACATGCCGCAGGATACGTACGAGGAGTTCCCGAACGACATCACGCTGATGGACTGGATCGACCAGTACCGCAAGGACGGCGACGACGAAACGATGGTGCGCGGCACGCTGGGCCGCCTGCTGTTCTCGTCGGACGACATCAAGAAGTCGGTGAAGGTGCTGTCGGGCGGCGAGAAGGGCCGCATGATCTGGGGCAAGCTGATGCTCGGCCGCCACAACGTGCTGCTGATGGACGAGCCGACCAACCACATGGACATGGAGTCGATCGAGTCGCTGCAGATCGCGCTCGAGCAGTTCGAAGGCACGCTGATCTTCGTGTCGCACGACCGCGAATTCGTGAGCGGGCTGGCGAACCGGATCATCGAAGTGCGCACGGACGGCACGCTGTTCGACTTCGGCGGGAATTACGAGGAGTTCCTGACGAGTCAGGGGCAGGAGTAATTGCCCGGGCGGCCATGCCCGACCTGATGTACCGGAAGCCCGCCAGGTGCAAGCCTGGCGGGTTTTTTCGTATCCGGGCAGATGTTCGCCGTTACCGGATCGGCACGACGGCCATTGAAGGGAAAATGTCAGGTCGGGTGCGGCACCCTCGATGACGATTCGACGCGGCGGCGCCGTTTCCGGCCGGCAGGCGCTGCGACCGCAACCGGCGCATCACCTCGCGCGCCGCCCGCCGCCTTGTGCCGTCGCATCAATCCGCGAGCCGCTTGTCGGCAAGCGCCTTGCAGCAGTCTTCGTACACCCATTGCACGAGTTTCGCCCGGTAATCGAGATCGTCGGTATCGACGATTTCCTCGACCGCGTCACGCGCCCACGACGCGTCGACGAAGTCGGCGTGCCGCTTGGCGATGTCCTGCGCCAGCGCGGCCAGCTTCGCGATCGCGAGCCAGTCGGCCTGCCGGTGATGGCGGTCGAGCCAGCGGTGCGCGGCCTGCACCTGGAACGATGCGTCCGGCCAGGTTTCGTTCAGGTAAAACGCGCCGAGATTGCCGCAGGTGAGCCAGCACAGCAGCTCCAGGCGATCTTGCGAGCCGAGGATATGGGATGCGTCGGTCATGGCAGCGCTCACGAAGGCATCGATTCCGGGTGGCGCGGCCTGCAGCGGCCGGCGCCGATACTAAAAACATAGCACGATGCGGGCCACGTCGTGCGGCCTCGTGGCGTGCCGGCGTGGCGCGGATGCCGCAGCCCCGCGGGCGTCCGGTATCCGGCACCCGCTCGCCGGCGCCCGTGCGGACCGTTCGGCGGCGCTCGCGGTCTGGTCCGGCGTCATCGCCGGGTGGCGCCACACTCGTTAGAATGGCCGTTTTCCGGGAGACAGGAAGCGATGAAAATCTACAACCAGTTCTACATCGACGGTGCATGGCGCAAGCCGGCCGGAACGGGCACGATCGACGTGATCGACTCGGGCACCGAGGCCGTGATCGGCCGGATTCCGGAGGGCACGGCCTCGGACGCGCAGGACGCGATCCGCGCGGCGCGCGCGGCGTTCGACGCGTGGGCCGCGACCCCGGCCGCGACGCGCGCGGGCTACCTGCGCAAGATCGTCGAGCGTCTGCAGGCGCGCAGCGAGGAACTCGCGCAGTCGATCACCGGCGAAGTCGGGATGCCGATCAAGCTGTCGCGTGCGATCCAGGTCGGCGGCCCGATCTACAACTGGAAGGCGTACGCGAAACTCGCCGAATCGTTCGAATTCGAGGCGACGGTCGGCAACTCGCTGGTGGTGCGCGAGCCGGTCGGCGTCGTCGCGGCGATCACGCCGTGGAACTACCCGCTCAACCAGGTCACGCTGAAGGTCGCGCCGGCGCTCGCGGCCGGCTGCACGGTCGTCCTGAAGCCATCCGAAGTCGCGCCGCTCAACGCGTTCATGCTCGCGGAGGCGATTCACGAAGCGGGCCTGCCGCCGGGCGTGTTCAACCTCGTATGCGGTTACGGCCCGGTCGTCGGCGAGGTGCTGGCGACCGATCCGGACGTCGACATGGTGTCGTTCACGGGTTCGACGCGCGCCGGCAAGCGCGTTGCCGAACTCGCGGCCGCGGGCGTGAAGCGCGTCGCGCTCGAACTGGGCGGCAAGTCGGCGTCGGTGATTCTCGACGATGCCGATTTCGCGACGGCGGTGAAGGGCACGGTCAACGCGTGCTACCTGAACGCGGGCCAGACCTGTTCGGCGCACACGCGGATGCTGGTGCCGGAAGCGCGCTACGACGAGGCGCGCGCGCTCGCGAAGGCGGCGGCCGAAGCGTATGTCGCGGGCGACCCGCGCCAGGAAACGACGCGCCTCGGCGCACTCGCATCGGCCGCGCAGCAGCAGCGCGTGCAGGCCTACATCCAGCGCGGGATCGACGACGGCGCGGAACTCGTGACGGGCGGCACGGGCCTGCCGGAAGGGCTCGCGAAGGGCTTCTTCGTGAAGCCGACGGTGTTCGGCCGCGTCGATCCGAAATCGACGATCGCGCAGGAAGAAATCTTCGGGCCGGTGCTGTCGATCATCACGTATCGCGACGAAGACGAAGCCGTGCGCATCGCGAACGATTCGCCTTATGGGCTCGGCGGCGCGGTGTGGGCGGGCAGCGACGAACGCGCGATGCGCGTCGCGCGCCGCATCCGCACGGGGCAGGTCGACATCAACGGCGGCACGTGGAACAGCGCCGCGCCGTTCGGCGGCTACAAGCAGTCGGGGCACGGCCGCGAGAACGGCGTGTACGGGCTCGAAGAGTATCTCGAATACAAGTCGATGCAGCTCAAGCCGGCGAATCCGGCCTGAGCGTCGCACCCCGCCTGACCCGAAACGGCACGCTCGCGTGCCGTTTTTTTATTGACGGCCGTCAAGATGCGCGTCGGTGGATCGTCGATCATCGCGTTTCCGATTTCCGATGTTTCGACGAGGTTCAGATGACCGCACGCACTTCCTTCCCGCCGCTCACGATTCGCGGCCGCGCGTTGCTGCCCGTGGTGCAGGGCGGCATGGGCGTCGGCATCTCCGCGCACCGCCTCGCGGGCAGCGTCGCGCGCGAAGGCGCGCTCGGCACGATCGCGAGCATCGACCTGCGTCACCACCACGCGGACCTGCTCGCGCGCTGTCGCGCGAATCCCGACCGCGCGACGCTCGAGGCCGCGAACCTCGACGCGCTCGCGCGCGAGATTCGCCTCGCGAAGACCTACGGCGAAGGCCGCGGGATGATCGCGGTCAACGTGATGAAGGCGGTGCGCACGCATGCGGACTACGTGCGCGTCGCGTGCGACGAAGGCGCGGACGCGATCGTGATGGGCGCGGGCCTGCCGCTCGATCTGCCCGATCTCACGCAGGGGCGCGACATCGCGCTGATCCCGATCCTGTCGGACAGCCGCGGGATCGCGCTGGTGCTGAAGAAGTGGATGAAGAAGGGGCGGCTGCCGGATGCGATCGTGATCGAGCATCCCGCGCATGCGGGCGGCCACCTCGGGGTCACGCAGATCGACGACATGCACGATGCGCGCTTCGATTTCGCGCGCGTGCTCGACGAGGCCGCGCAGGTGATGGCGTCGCTCGGCCTGGCGCGCGACACGATCCCGCTGATCGTCGCGGGCGGGATCAACAGTCACGACTCGGTGCGTGCGGCGCTCGCGGCCGGCGCGAACGGCGTGCAGGTCGGAACGCCGTTCGCGGTGACGGAGGAAGGTGACGCGCATCCGAACTTCAAGCGCGTACTGGCCGACGCGCTGCCCGACGACATCGTCGAATTCGTCAGCGTGACGGGGCTGCCGGCGCGCGCGGTGAAGACACCGTGGCTCGATCGTTACCTGCGCAACGAAACGCGCATTCGCGACAAGCTCGGCGCGTTCAGGCAGCGCTGCCCGACCGCGCTCGAGTGCCTGAGCGTCTGCGGGCTGCGCGACGGCATCGAAAAGTTCGGTCATTTCTGCATCGACACGCGGCTCGCGGCCGCGTTGCGGGGCGACGTCGCGAACGGCCTGTTCTTCCGCGGCCACGAAGCGCTGCCGTTCGGCAACGCGATCCGCAGCGTGCGCGATCTGCTCGACCTGCTGCTGACGGGCCGTGCCGCGGCGACTGCGACAAACCGTCCGAGGTTTACGCTGGCTTGACGGATATCAAAACGACGAAAAGACCCTACGAGGAAAATGGAATGCATTCTTCAGGGGTCTTTACCATGCATAAAACGATTCGAACATGTGTCACCGCTGCCGCCGTCGCGGCGAGTCTGGTCACGATGCCCACGCTGTCGCACGCGGCGTCGCCGGGCGACGGGATCAACCAGGGTGACGTACTGGTCCGCCTGCGCGCGATCAGCATCCAGCCGAACGAACGCGCGAGCGACACGCTCGGCGCGATCAATACCGGCGTGAACAACGCGATCGTGCCGGAGCTCGACTTCACCTACATGATCCGCGACTACCTGGGCGTGGAGCTGATCCTCGGCACGTCGCGGCACCAGATGACGTCGAGCCTCGGCAATCTCGGCGGCGTGGGCGTGCTGCCGCCGACGCTGCTGCTGCAGTACCACTTCAACCATGCCGGCAAGGTGCGTCCGTACGTCGGCGCGGGCCTGAACTACACGTACTTCTACAACAACGGGCTCAACGTCGGCGGGGAAGGCGTGTCGATCAACAAGAGCAGCTTCGGTCCGGCGCTGCAGTTCGGCGTCGACGTGCAGTTGACGAAGAAGGTGTTCATGAACGTCGACGTGAAGAAGATCTGGATGAGCACCGATGCGACGCTCGGCGACAAGGGCATCGGCACGCTGCACATCGATCCGCTGATCGTCGGCGTGGGCGTCGGGATGAAGTTCTAACGGTTCACGGACAAGAACAGAGTTGGGGTTGGCGGCATGGCAGTCGGCATGCCGCTCTTTTTTTGTGCGGCCGGTTTACAGCTTGTCGTACTGGAAGCGCATCGCGGTGCCTTCGCGCGTAATGCGCTCCCACACCGCCCGCTTCTCGTCGTCGCTCAGGAACACCCAGTTCGACACTTCGCCGGCCGTGCGGCCGCAGCCCTTGCAGACTTCGTCGAAGAGGGTCGAGCACACGCCGATGCAGGGGCTGTCGGGCAGGTCGTGGAGATTGGAGGCCATCGGGAGGGTTCGCGCAGTGAGATCGTCAGGGCGTCATTTTAATGCATCGGGACGGGGCGGCCGGCGGACGCCGCTAGCGTGCCGTGACGCGGCGGCCGGTCGGCCGAACGGTTGGACGATGGCCGGGTCGCCGTCGGCGACGGCTGGCCCGCCGTGCCGGACAGGGCCGGGCACGGCGCGCGGCGCGTGTCGCAGCGCGTCGCGATTTCACCGGTGAAACGGCCGCATGCACCGCGCGTCGCGCGGGCCGCTTGTGCTGCATGCGGCACGCGGTTTCGCCACCGCTTTCTTTTCCCGATGGACAGACGCCGATTACCCGATAGAATTCCCCCGGAACGCCCCGCTGCGCGGGCCGCCCGAGCGGCCGGCGGCGGGAATCTGTTCCGTTTGCGCGACACGGGCATGATTTTTTTGTGACGGAGCGCGAATGGTGGTAGCGTTCGGGGTTTTCGAGGGGCGGCGTGCCGGAACGCGCCGCCATGACGAGGCAGACGGCAGCCGGACAAGCGGTCCGGCCGGAGGGAGAACGGGATGAAAGCAAACGTAGTGGGCCGGTTCGCAGCGCTCGCGCTGTGCGTGGGTGCATCGGCGGCGGCGGCGAAGGATACGCAGCTCAATGTCTATAACTGGTCGGACTACATTGCGAAGGACACGATCCCGAACTTCGAGAAGCAGGCGGGCATCAAGGTCCGCTACGACAATTACGACAGCGACGACACGCTGCAGGCGAAGCTGCTGACGGGCAGCTCGGGCTACGACATCGTCGTGCCGACCAGCAACTACGCGGGCAAGCAGATCGCCGCCGGCATCTTCACGCCGCTCGACAAGTCGAAGTTGCCGAACCTCAAGTACCTCGATCCGCAACTGATGGCGCTCGTCGCCGGCGCGGACCCGGGCAACAAGTACTCGGTGCCCTGGGCGTACGGCACGACCGGTCTCGCCTACAACCTGACGAAGGCGCAGCAGGCGCTCGGCAAGGTCCCGCTCGACAACTGGGACATCCTGTTCAAGCCGGAAAACATCTCGAAGCTGAAGACCTGCGGCGTGTCGGTGCTCGACGCGCCGGACCAGATGTTCGCGGCGGCGCTGCACTACATCGGCAAGGATCCGATGAGCACGAACCCGGCCGACTACAAGGCCGCGATGGAGGTGCTGAAGAAGATCCGCCCGTACATCACGCAGTTCAACTCGTCGGGCTACATCAACGATCTGGTCGGCGGCGACATCTGCTTCGCGTTCGGCTGGTCGGGCGACGTCGTGATCGCGAAGCATCGCGCGATCGAGGCGAAGAAGCCGTACAAGGTCGAGTACTACATTCCGAAGGGCGGCGCGCCGGTCTGGTTCGACGTGATGGCGATCCCGAAGGACGCGAAGAACAAGGACGCCGCGCTGCAGTGGATCAACTACATCGAGGATCCGAAGGTGCACGCGGCGATCACGAACGCCGTGTACTACCCGAGCGCGAACGCCGAGTCGCGCAAGTACGTGCGGCCCGACGTCGCGAACGATCCGGCCGTCTATCCGCCGGCCGACGTCGTGAAGACGCTGTTCCTGCTCAAGCCGCTGCCGCCTGAAATCCAGCGTCTGCAGACGCGTCTGTGGACCGAACTGAAATCGGGCCGCTGAAGCGAGCCGGAGTCAGCCAGCAGTCATGAAGCCCCTGGTGTCCCCGGGGGCTTTGTTCGTCAAACGCAGGAGAGAAGCAGCACATCATGAATAGCCAGTCGGGTGCGCCGGTCGCGGGCGCACCGTCCTTCGTTCCTTCGTCCGGCGCCGACACGCGCGCCGAGAATTTTGTCCAGATCGTCGACGTCGTCAAGAAATTCGGCGACACCGAAGTGGTGCGCAACGTGAACCTGACGGTGCGCCAGGGTGAGCTGTTCGCGCTGCTCGGCAGCTCGGGTTCAGGCAAGTCGACGCTGCTGCGCATGCTGGCGGGCCTCGAGACGGTCACGTCGGGCAAGATCCTGATCGACGGCGAGGACCTCGCACAGATGCCGCCGTACAAGCGGCCCGTGAACATGATGTTCCAGTCGTATGCGCTGTTCCCGCACATGTCGGTCGAATCGAACGTCGCCTACGGCCTGAAGCAGGAAGGCACGCCAAAGGCGGAGCTGAAGGAGCGCGTCGCCGCGGCGCTCGAGCTCGTGCAGATGAGCAAGTACGCGAAGCGCAAGCCGCACCAGCTGTCGGGCGGCCAGCAGCAGCGCGTCGCGCTCGCGCGTTCGCTCGTCAAGCGCCCGAAGGTGCTGCTGCTCGACGAGCCGATGTCGGCGCTCGACAAGCAGATCCGCCAGCGCACGCAGATCGAGCTCGTCAACATCCTGAACAAGGTCGGCGTCACCTGCATCATGGTCACGCACGACCAGGAAGAGGCGATGACGATGGCGAACCGGCTCGCCGTGATGAGCGAAGGGCAGATCGTGCAGATCGGCTCGCCGAACGAAGTCTACGAATATCCTAACAGCCGCTTCTCGGCCGAGTTCATCGGCTCGACCAACCTGTTCGAAGGCGTCACCGTCGAGGACGAACCCGATTACGTGTACATCGAATCGCCGGAGCTGCCGAGCCGGCTGTACGTGAGCCACGGGATCACGGGCCCGCTCGGGATGCCGGTCACGGTGTCGGTGCGCCCCGAGCGGATCGCGCTCACCCGCAAGCCGCCCGAAGGCGCGTTCAACTGGGCGCACGGCAAGATCACCAACGTCGCGTACATGGGCGGCTACTCGCTGTATCACGTGAAGCTCGACGCGGGCAAGACGGTGATCGCGAACGTGTCGAGCCTCGCGATTTCCGAGCTCGACACGCCGGCGCTCGGCGACGAGATCTACGTGCGCTGGAGCGCGACGGCCGGCGTGGTGCTGACGTCATGAGCACGCTCAAGTCCCTGCTCGCATGGCCCGTGCGGCGCTTCAACCTGACCGGCGGCTCGGCGGTCGTCGCGGGGCCGTACACGTGGCTCGTGCTGTTCTTCCTGGTGCCGTTCGTGCTGGTCGTGAAGATCAGCTTCGCGGAGCTGCAGCTCGGCATCCCGCCGTATACGGAACTCGCGTCGTACGCGGACGGCGTGGTGCACATCGCGCTGAACCTGTCGCACTACGCGTTCCTGCTCACCGACAGCCTGTATTTCGCGACCTACGTGAATTCGGTGGTGGTCGCGGCGATCACGACGCTGCTGTGCCTGCTGATCGGTTATCCGATGGCGTACTACATCGCGCGTTCGAACCCGGCGACCCGCAACCTGCTGATGATGGGCGTGATGCTGCCGTTCTGGACGTCGTTCCTGATCCGCGTGTACGCGTGGATCGGGATCCTGAAGAACAACGGGCTCCTGAACAACTTCCTGATGTGGATCGGCCTGACCCATACGCCGATCGAGTTGTACCGCACGAACTACGCGGTGTACATCGGGATGGTGTATTCGTACCTGCCGTTCCTCGTGATGCCGCTGTACGCGCATCTCGTGAAGATGGACCTGCGCCTGCTCGAAGCCGCGTACGATCTCGGCGCGAAGCCGTGGAAGGCGTTCGTGCAGATCACGCTGCCGCTGTCGAAGAACGGGATCATCGCGGGCTGCCTGCTGGTGTTCATTCCGGCGGTCGGTGAGTACGTGATTCCGGAACTGCTCGGCGGCGCGAACACGCTGATGATCGGCCGGGTGATGTGGAACGAGTTCTTCAACAACGCAGACTGGCCGATGGCGTCGGCCGTGACCTGCGCGATGGTGCTGCTGCTGCTCGTGCCGATGGCGATGTTCCAGCACTTCCAGGCGAAGGAGCAGGAGGGCCGCCGTCGATGAAGCCGAATCGCTACCTGCAGTTCGCGGCGCTGTTCGCCGGCTTCGCGTTCCTGTACATCCCGATCATCAGCCTGATCGTCTATTCGTTCAACGAGTCGAAGCTCGTCACCGTGTGGTCGGGCTTCTCGTTCCGCTGGTACTCGGCGCTCGCGGAGGACGACGAGCTGCTGACGGCCGCGTGGCTGTCGCTGAAGATCGGCGTGCTGACCGCGTTCGCGTCGGTGTTCATCGGCACGTGGGCCGGCTTCGTGCTCGCGCGGATGGGGCGCTTTCGCGGCTTTGCGCTGTTCAGCGGGATGATCAACGCGCCGCTGGTGATCCCCGAGGTGATCCAGGGGATCTCGCTGCTGCTGCTGTTCATCGAGCTCGCGAAGTGGATCGGCTGGCCGGCCGAGCGCGGCGTGTTCACGATCTGGCTGGGCCACGTGATGCTGTGCATCTCGTACGTCGCGATCATCGTGCAGTCGCGCGTGCGCGAACTGAACCCGTCGCTCGAGGAAGCGGCGCTCGATCTCGGCGCGACGCCGCTGAAGGTGTTCTTCACGATCACGCTGCCGCTGATCTCGCAGGCGCTGATCGCGGGCTGGCTGCTGTCGTTCACGCTGTCGATCGACGACCTCGTGCTGTCGGCGTTCCTGTCGGGCCCCGGCTCGACGACGCTGCCGCTCGTCGTGTTCTCGCGCGTGCGTCTCGGCCTGAACCCGGAGATGAACGCGCTCGCGACGCTGTTCATCGTCGCGGTGACGGCGGGCGTCGTGATCGCGAACTTCGTGATGCTGCGCCAGGAACGCAAGCGGATGGCCGCATTCGCCGCCTGACGCGCTCGCGCTCAGGTTGCCGACGCAGCGAACCACGCCCGGTGCCGACGACGAGTCGGCCCGGGCGTTTTGTCTGGTGTGCGCGCCGCGTGCAGCTTATGCGCCGAACGCCGCCTTCGCGAGCAACCCGAGCGCGACGCACACGAGCACCGCAGCGAAGCCGGCCTGCACGTGCCGCGCGGACAGGTGCCGGGACGCGCTGCGGCCGATCGCCATCCCGATTGCCGTCGCGACCGTGAACCACAGCGTCATGTCGAGCGGCGCGCGCGTGCCCGACACGAGCGTCGTGAACACGCCGCCGGTGCCGACCAGCGCGATCACCATCAGCGACGTCGCGACCACGCCGTGCATCGACACGTTCGTGAACTTGCGCAGCATCGGCACGATCACGAAACCGCCGCCGACACCGAGCAAGCCCGTCATCAGCCCCGTCACCGCGCCGGTCGACGCGAGCGCGAGCCCGACCGGCCACGACCAGACGAGCCGGCCCGTGTCGGGATTCACGCGGCCGACGCACAGCGGCGACGCGTCCGCGTCGCCGGGCGCATGACGCAGCGCCTGCCGCAGCAGGCGGCCCGCGACGACCAGCATCGTCAGCGCGAACAGCGCCAGCAGCACGCGTTGCGGCAGCACGTGCGCGAGCTTCACGCCGAGCGTCGTGAGCGGCACGCCGGCGACGGCCATCAGCAACGCCGCGCGATAGCGCACGAGCCCGCGGCGAAACCCTTCGAGCGCGCCGAGCGCGGCGCTGCCCGCGACCGCGACGAGCGCGACGGGCGTGGCCTGCTGCATCGGCCAGCCCATCCCGACGACGAGCGCGGGCACCGCGAGAATGCCGCCGCCCGCACCGGTGAGGCCGAGCACGGCGCCGACGAGACTGCCGAGTACGAGGGAAATCAGCATGGTGTCATCGGATTCCGGTCAACGTGCGATCGCGGGCTTCGCGAGCCATTCGCGGCCCTTGAGCATCGCCTTCCAGTAGAGCGGCGGCAGTACGCGCTCCTTGAGCAGCCACGCGAGCCGCGACGGGCGCCGGCCGTCGATCAGCCACGCGGGGAAGGTCGGCGCGACCTTGCCGCCGTACAGGAATTCCGCGAGCACGATCTTGCCGCGCTCGACGGTGAGCGGGCACGAGCCGTAGCCGTCGTACGCGGCGTCGCCGCGCGCGCGGCCCAGCGACGCGAGCACGTTGTGCGCGACGACGGGCGCCTGCTTGCGGGCCGCGGCGGCGGTTTTCGCATTGGTCGTGTTGGTGACGTCGCCGAGCGCGAAGATGTCCGCGAACTGCTTGTGCCGCAGCGTCGCCGGATCGACGTCGATCCAGCCGGCCGCGTCGGCGAGCGGGCTCGCGCGCACGAAATCGGGCGCCTTCTGCGGCGGCACGACGTGGATCATGTCGTACGGGCGCTCGACGGTTTCCGTGCCGCCGTCGGGCAGCGCGCGCTTGAACGTCGCGCGCCGCGCCGGCCCGTCGATCGCGACGAGGTTGTGGCCGAACGACAGCGCGATGTCGTAGCGTTTCACGTACTCCATCAGCGCGGGCACGTAATCGGCGACCCCGAACAGCGCGCCGCCCGCGTTCAGGAACTCGACGTTCGCGGCACCGAGGCGGCCCGCGCGCCGCCAGTGATCGCACGACAGGTACATCGCCTTTTGCGGGGCGCCCGCGCACTTGATCGGCATCGGCGGCTGCGTGAACAGCGCATTGCCGCCGCGGAACGCCTGCACCAGTTCCCACGTGTACGGCGCGAGATCGTAGCGATAGTTCGACGTGACGCCGTTGCGGCCGAGCGTTTGAGCGAGGCCGTCGATCGCGTGCCAGTCGAGCTTGAGGCCCGGGCACACGACCAGCTTGAGGTAGCCGATGCGCCGGCAGCCGTCGAGCACCACCGTGTGCGTGTCGGGCTCGAAGCCGGCGACGGCGGCCCGGATCCATTTCACGCCGCGCGGCAGCAGGTCGACGATCGGGCGCGCGGTCGTGTCGGGCCGGAACACGCCCGCGCCGACCATCGTCCAGCCCGGCTGGTAGTAGTGCGTATCGGCCGGGTCGATCACCGCGATATCGAGCGATGCGTCGCGTGCCAGCAGGCTCGACGCGACCGCGACGCCGGCCGCACCCGCGCCGACGATCACGATGTCGTGCCGCGCGTCGACGGCCGGCGCGGCCTGGCGGCCGTCTTGCGCGAGATCTCGCGTGAGACGCGGTGCGAGCGCGCCGAGGTCGTAGCCGGCCGTGGCGGCGATCGCGACGATGTCGCCGGCAGGACGCCGGCCTGCCTGCGAGAGCGCCCACAGCGTCGCCGAACGCGTGCCGCTGCGGCAGTACGCGAGTACCGGGCCGGCGAGCGACGCGACGAGCGTGCCGAACTGCGCGGCCTGGTCGTCGGTGACCTTGCCGGTGTCGACGGGCAGGTAGTGCACGGCGATGCCGAGCGGCGCGGCGGCGGCGCGGATCTCGGCGACGGTCGGCTGGTCGGCGCCTTCGCCGTCGGGGCGGTTGCAGACGATCGTGCGGATGCCGGCCGCGTGCAGCGCGGGCAGGTCGGTCGCGGCGATCTGGGGCGAGACCGACAGCAGGTCGGTCAGCGGGCGGATGGTCATGTCGGGGGTTCTCCGGTCGGGGCGGCGGCTCAGATCGCGTCGAGCGGGATCTTCAGGTAGCGCACGCCATTGTTTTCGGGCTCGGGCAGGTGGCCGGCGCGCATGTTGACCTGTACCGACGGCAGCATCAGCACGGGCATGTCGAGCGTCGCGTCGCGCGCGGTGCGCATGGCGACGAAATCGTCCTCGGTCACGCCGTCCTTCACGTGCACGTTCGCGCGACGCTGCTCGGCCACCGTCGTCACGAACTGCACGTCGCGGCCGCCCGGCTGGTAGTCGTGGCACAGATACAGGCGCGTGTCGGGCGGCAGGGCGAGCACGCGCGCGATCGAACGGTACAGCGTGCGCGCGTCGCCGCCCGGGAAGTCGCAGCGGGCGGTGCCGTAGTCGGGCATGAACAGCGTGTCGCCGACGAACGCCGCGCGCTGCGTCGCGTCGTCGACGCAGTAGGTCAGGCACGCCGGCGTATGGCCCGGCGTGTGCAGCGCGCGGATCGTCAGCGCGCCGAGCGCGAGCGTGTCGCCGTCGTCGAGCAGGCGGTCGAACTGGCGGCCGTCCTGCGCGAAGCCGGGGCCGGCGTTGAACAGCGTGCCGAATACGTGTTGCACGCGGCGCACGTGGGCACCGATCGCGATCTGTCCGCCGACATGCGCCTTCAGGTACGGCGCGGCCGACAGATGGTCGGCATGCACGTGCGTTTCCAGCAGCCAGTGGACGGTCGCGCCGAGTTCGGCGACGCGCGCGATCAGCCGGTCGGCGCTGGCGGTGTGCGTGCGGCCGGATTTCGGATCGTAGTCGAGCACGCTGTCGATCAGCGCGCACGCACGGCTTTCGGTGTCGAGCAGCAGATAGCTGACGGTGTGGGTCGCCGGGTCGAAAAAGCCTTCGACCGACAGCTGGGGGGCATGGCTCACGGGATGTCCTCGATCGGGTTCTGCGTCTGCAATCGGGCATCCCATGTTCAAGAAGCATGCCAATTCGGGCCGCGCTGCCGGATGATGTGGCAGGTAATTGATTCGGCTCGGATTTTTGGCGTGGCCGCGGTGGGTCGCAGGCACCGGCGACGGGGTGCCGTCGACGTCGACTGCCATATCTGGCAGCGTCGTGGCAGAATTGGCAGTCCGCCTGGCAGTCCGTCCGCCCATCCGTTCCCGAGCCTCCCCATGAATCCGCACGACACCATTCCGATCGTTCCCGCGCCGTCGCGCGACGTCATGCCCGACGTGCGCGCGCTCGTCGCGTATCTGGAACAGGATCCGCAGCCGATGATCGTCGTCGATCCCGACTACCGCATCCTCGCCGCGAACGATGCGTACCGGCGCCAGTTCGGCGTGGCGGGCGTCGAGCACGTCGGCCGGCACTGCTTCCGGGTTTCGCATCATTACGACGTGCCGTGCGACCAGGCGGGCGAGCATTGCCCGATGAAGCAGGCGCGCGAGTCGCGCAGCCTGAACCGCGTGCTGCACATACACCATACGCCGCGCGGCCCCGAGCACGTCGACGTGGAGTTGCGGCCGATCTTCGATGCGCGCGGCGACGTGATCGCCTACGTCGAGCGGCTGACGACGGTGCGCAGCGCGTCGGCGCAGCCGAGTGCGGAAGGGCTCGTCGGCGGCGCAGACGCGTTCAATGCGGCGCTCGGCGCGCTGCAGCGCGTCGCGCCGTCGATGCTGCCCGTGCTGCTGCTCGGCGAATCGGGTACCGGCAAGGAACTGTTCGCGCGGGCGCTGCACGAGGCGAGCGAGCGTGCGATGGGGCCGTTCGTGGTGGTCGACTGTTCGGGCATCGCCGAGACCCTGTTCGAGAGCGAACTGTTCGGCTACGAGAAGGGCGCGTTTACCGGTGCGAACCAGCGCAAGCCGGGCCTCGTCGAGACCGCGCAGGGCGGCACGCTGTTTCTCGACGAGATCGGCGACGTGCCGCTGCCGATGCAGGTGAAGCTGCTGCGGCTGATCGAGTCGGGGACGTTCCGGCGCGTCGGCGGCGTCGAGGCGCTGCGCGCGGATTTCCGGCTCGTCGCGGCGACCCACAAGCCGCTGCGCGAGATGATCGACGACGGCCGGTTCCGTCAGGACCTGTACTACCGGATCAACGCGTTCCCGATTCCGCTGCCCGCGCTGCGCGAGCGGCGTGGCGACGTCGCGCTGCTGGCCGAGTCGATCCTGCGGCGCATCGCGAACGCGCGCGCCGGCGCGGGCGACGCGAGCGCGAGGCCGTTCGCGGCCCGGCCGTTCGTGCTGACCGAGCGCGCGCGCGCGTGCCTCGACGCGTATGCATGGCCGGGCAACATCCGCGAACTGCGCAACGTGCTCGAGCGCGCGTGCCTGTTCGCGGACGACGGCACGATTCGCGTCGAGCATCTGCCGGCCGAGCTGGTCGCGGCGTCGGTGATGCCACCGGCGCGTGCGGCGGACGCGCGCGGTGTGTCGGACGCGGAACTCGTGCGGCTTGCGAGCACGTTCGACGGCACGCGCAAGCAACTGGCCGAGCACGTCGGGATGAGCGAGCGCACGCTGTACCGGCGGATGAAGACGCTCGGGCTCGGGGGGCGCGACCGGTAAGCGGGCGCGTCGTGCCTGGCTGCCGCCGACCGGTCGCATCAAGCGGCAAGCTGATGGACGGCGGCGCGCCGCCTGTGCCGAATGCGGACCCGAACGCCCAGCCCGTGTTCCCTCGCGACATGACGAAGCGCGGGCGCGCGATCGGCCCGCACGACGATCGCCGATTGCCCGGCCGGTCGGGCGAGCTGGCAGTCGGCTGTCATGATTGACGATAAAAAATGACTGTTCTGCACAAAATAATTATCGTTTTACGATAATCATCTGGCTTACAATCGATGCGTGTTCACACCGTATCGAGGAGGTCGCATGCATTCCGATCGCATGGCCCGTATCAGTCAGCGCATGGCTACCGTCACGCTGTGGTTCATCGTCGGCATGCTGGTGCTCAACGCCGCGTGCTGGGCGTTCCCGTCGTTGAGCGCGGCCACCGGGCCCGGCCTCGTATTCGGCCTCACCGATTCGGTGGTCACGAACCTGGGCGTCGATGTCGGCGCGTTCCCGTGGTGGCAGAAGGCCGTCGGCATCCTGCTGTCGAGCGTCCCGCTCGTTGCGCTCGCGGGCGGCCTGCGCCACTTGCGCGAGCTGTTCCGGACCTACGCTCGGCGCGACTATTTCTCGGCGCAGGCGGCCGGCCATCTCGGCAAGACGGGGCGCGCGATCGGTCTGTGGGTGCTGTTGAGCCTGCTGTGCGAACCGCTGCTGAGCGTGTGGGCGACGTTTCGCGAACCGGTCGGCCATCGCGTCGTCAGCATCGGCTTCAGCCTGCCGTACGTCGTCGCGCTGTTCACGGCGGCCTGTATCGCGGTGATCGCGCACATCCTGCGGCAGGCGAGCGAGCTCGATGCCGAACACCGGCAGTTCGTCTGAGGCGCGCGATGTCGATCGTGGTCAAACTCGATGTGATGCTCGCGACCCGCAAGGTCCGCTCGAAGGATCTCGCGGCGGCCGTCGGGATCACCGAACCGAACCTGTCGCTGCTCAAGCAAGGCAAGGTCAAGGGCATCCGCTTCGCGACGCTGGAGGCGATCTGCCGGTATCTCGACTGTCAGCCGGGCGACCTGCTCGCGTTCATCGATGACGGCGGCGGCGAGCCGGATTGACGTGCCGCACGCGCCGAGCGTCGACGCGGCGCGGCGGCGTCGGCCGGGCATCGTGGCAGTTGCAGGCGTGATCGCCGTGTTGCTGCATGCGATCGGTTGGTATGCGCTGCAGTGGATGCCCGCGGCGCGCGGGCCGGTTGCGACCCGGGTCGATGCGTCGTCGGGCCGGATTGCATTGAGCGTCCGGTTGATTCCCGTGACGCCCGAACCTGCGCCCGCAACCGAGGTCGACCGGCGCACCGGTCCGACAGCAGCCATGCGAGGGACGCGCGAACCCAAAAGCCGTTCCGGCGCAGCGGCGACGCCGCGCCGGGCGACACGTTCGCTTGCGGCCGCGCCCGCGCAGGCAACGACCGGCGGCGCGCCGGATTCGGCTGAAAGCAGCCCGGTGCGTGCGCCGCCCCCCGAGGTCGACTGGGGGCGTGATCTGGCGACGATCGGCTCGCGTCGCGCGACGGGGCGCAGCCCTGCGGCGGCCACGGTCGGTGCGCTGGGCGCATCGTCCGGCCTCCCGGCCGCGCGTCGCCATTCGGTCGACGAGACGCTGGCAAGCGGGGTGTCGGATGCGCGGCGCGCCGACTGCCGGCGCGCCTACTCGAGTGCCGGCTTGCTCGCACTCCCGATGCTCGCGCTGGATGCGGTTCGCGATACGGGCTGCAAGTGGTGAGGAAGCACGCGGCTCGGCGCTGCAGGTGAGACGTGATCGCGCGGCGTTTTCGACGCGCGGCCGGATACGAGCCGGTTCGCCTGACGACGTGTCCGGGCGGCGCGCAACGGCCACGCACCGCCCGGGCTGCCTGGGCGTTGGACCCTCAACGCGCCGGCGCAAGCTGCGCCATCGCCTCGCGCATGAAGCCGAGCAGCGTGTCGTCGACCCATGAGTCCTTCGTCAGCGCCGGCTCGGTCATCATCGCGTTGCGGAATTTCGCGTGCGTGGCCGGGTCGTTGCCCGCGTAGCTGCGGAACAGGTCGAGCCAGCGTTGCGCGAGCGCGCGGCCTTCCGGTGAATCGGGCTGCGCGCCCGCATCGATCGCGTCGCGCACGTCGCCCATCAGTTGCGGCCATTCCATCGAGCGTTCACCGAAGTGCGCCCGCATGAAGCGGATCTCGTCCGGCGCGAGATACTTCTCGAAGATCCGCATCTTCGTTTCCGCGGACGCGCGCAGCACATAGTCGCGCAGCACGGTCGAGATGCCGAGTTTCGACTGCATCGACGGTTCGCGCTCGTGCATCAGGTTGAGCTTCGCCAGCAGCCGCGGATCGTTGTTCGTGTCGCGCACGAGCAGCGCCATCCAGCGGCCGGCTAGCGCGCGTGCGCGCTCGTCCTCGGGCGGCACGCCCGCGTCGTGCAGCGCACGCACGTCGGCGACGAGCGCCGTCCATTCCGCGTCGCCGGCCTGGCTCTTGCGATACATCGGCAGGCGCGCGAGTTCTTCCTCGGAAAAGTATTTGTCGTACACGGTCATCAACTCCAGTGTGGTGAGCCAATCGGCCAGCTCCGGCTCCGTGCCCGCGGCGAGTTGCGCGTGCAGGTGCACGAGCCGCTCGCGCAGCTGCGCGGTCTGCGCGAGCTGGTGGTCGAGAGACGCGATCTGCCTCGCGACGAGCGCGACGAGCGGGGTGCCGGGCCGGTTCAGGTAGTCGCCGATTTCGGCGAGCGACAGTCCGAAGCGACGCAGGGCCTGGATCTGGTGGAGCCGGGCGATGTCGTCGCGGTCGTACAGCCGGTAGCCGTTGTCGGCACGCGCCGAAGGCGTCAGGAGGCCGATCGCGTGATAGTGATGAAGCGTGCGGACGGTCAGGCCGCTGCGTTTCGCCAGTTCTCCCACTTTCAGCCGCATGGTGTCCTCCGTTCGGTGCGCACACTGGAGTCTCGAACGTTACGCTACGTGAGGGTCAAGCGGAAGATCGCGGATCGGCGCGCGGGGGTGGTCCCGCGCGCCCGACGCAAACGTCGCGCTATTGCGGTCATTGCGGTGGCGGCGGCGCGTCGGGCGTGACCGCGCGCGCCTGGGCGGTGGGGGCGATTCGAGCCGCGTTGCCGATGTCGCCGGCCGGGTCGGCCTTTCCAGCCTTTTCAGCCTTGCCGGCCGGGTCGAACGGCGGCGTGCCCATCGCCTGATAGAGCCGCGCGGTATCCGCGAAGCGTGCGCCGGTCGCGCGGATCTCGTCGAGCCGCGCGTTGCGGTACTGCAGCTCGCTTGCTCGCGCGGCCGACGGCGGCAGCGCGCCGAGCCGCACGCGGGCGGCCGCGTCGTCGTACGCGCCGCGCGCGGACAGCGCGGCCCGCGACGACGCATCGAGCGCCTCAGCATCGTGCTCGAGCGCGGCGAGCGAATCCGCGACGTTCTGGAAGGCGGCGAGCACGGTCTGTTTGTACTGGTCGACCGCCGCCTCGTAGGTCGCCTTCGCCGCACGGCGCTGCGCGAGTAGCGCGCCGCCGTGGAACAGCGGCTGGCTCAGCGACGCACCGACGTTCCAGATCGAACCGGCGCCCGACAGCATCGCAGGCCAGCTGAAACCGCCTTTGCCCATCGCGGCCGACAGCGACAGCTGCGGGAACAGCTGCGCGGTCGCGAGGCCGACTTCGGCGGCGGCTGCCTTCAGCCCCGCGTCGGCGGCCTGGATGTCGGGGCGGCTTTGCAGCAGGTCTGACGGCACGACCACCGGTACTTGCGCGGGCAGGTGAAGGTCGGCGAGCGTGAGATCGGCGGGCGGCCGGTCGGGCGTGCGGCCGATCAGCACGGCCAGCGCATGGCGCGCCGAGTCGCGCTGCTGGCGCAGCGCGGGCAGGCTCGCGGCGAAGGTGTCCGCGCTTTGCTGCGCGTTCAGTGCGTCGCTGCGCGATGCCGAGCCGAGCGCGTAGCGGCGTTGCGCGTCGTGCGCCTGGTCGTTCGCGAGCGCGACGAGCCGTTCGGTGGTGGCGATCTGCGCGTTAAGCACCGACACCGTGATCGACGCGGTGACGATGTTCGCGGCGAGTGCCCGGCGTGCCGATTCGAGCTGGAACGCGCTGACGTCGACGCGTTTCGCGAGTGCACGGTTCGCGAAGCGCGATACGCCGAACAGGTCGACCGTATAGCTCGCCTGCAGTTGCCCGACGAACGTGTCGTACAGCAACGTCGGCGCGCCGAGCGCGGGGATCGGCACGCCGAGCGCACGCTGGCGCGTGGCCTGGCCGCCGGCGTCGATCGACGGCAGCATCGAGCTGCCGATCTGCCCGCGCAACTGCTCGCGCGCGGCATCCAGCGAGTGCGCGGCGGCGCTGAGCGTCGGGCTGTTGCGCAGCCCTTCGTCGACGAGTGCGTTCAGCGCATCCGAGCGGTACTGCGTCCACCAGTCGGGCACGGGCTGCGCGCCGACGTCGAACTGCTGCGCGACGCCTTGCGCGGCGACGGTTTGCGGCACTTGCGGCGCGGCGCCGTAATGCGCGGGCGACGGCATCGCGGGCGGCTCGCCGCTCGGCGCGAACCACGCGCAGCCGGCGAGCGGGCCGGCGAGGCTCGCGGCCGCGAGCACCCGCGCGGCCTTCGTTTTCAGGTTCATCGACAGTTCCATGGTCAGGCTCCCGACGGCGCGGCAGGCGTGCCGCCGTCGTGCGGCGGGGCGTCGCGCGGGTCGCGTTCGTCGCGCTTCACGCGGAACCACGCGGCGTACAGCGCGGGCAGGTAGAACAGCGTCAGCACGGTCGCGCTCGTGATGCCGCCCATCAGCGCGGTCGCCATCGGCCCGAAGAAGTTCGAGCGCAACAGCGGGATCAGCGCGAGCACGGCGGCCGCGGCCGTCAGCGTGATCGGTCGGAAGCGCCGCACGGTCGCGCCGACGATCGCGTCGAAGCGTCCGTGGCCGGCCGCGATGTCCTGCTCGATCTGGTCGACGAGAATCACCGAGTTGCGCATGATGATCCCGAACATCGCGATCACGCCGAGCATCGCGACGAAGCCGAACGGCTGGCCGAACAGCAGCAGCGTGCCGACCACGCCGATCAGGCCGAGCGGGGCGGTCAGCACGACCATCAGCACGCGCGAGAAACTCTGCAGCTGGATCATCAGCAGCGTGAACACGGCGATCGCCATCAGCGGCATCTGCGCGTTGATCGACGTCTGCGCCTTCGCACTTTCCTCGACCGACCCGCCGATGTTGATCTGGTAGCCGACCGGCAGTTGCGCGCGCAACGCATTCAACTTGCCGTCGATCGCATGCGTGACGTCGATGCCCTGTGCGCCGGCGCGTACGTCGGACTGCACGGTGATGGTCGGCTGGCGGTCGCGTTCCCACACGACGCCGTATTCGAGCGTCGGCGTGAAGCGGCCGAGCGAACCGAGCGGCACGGGGCCGTTCGGCGTCGGCATCGCGAGGCCCGCGAGCTGAGCGGGATCGACGCGATCGGCGCGCGGCGCACGCAGGTCGACCGCGATCAGCTTGTCGCGTTCGCGGTATTGCGTGACGGTCGTGCCGGACAGCGTCATCGCGAGGAAGCTCGACACGTCCTGCGACGTGACGTTCAGCTCGCGCGCCTTCTTCTGGTCGAGCTCGAAGCGCACCGAGCGCTCGGCCGGCTCGTCCCAGTCGAACTGCACGTTCACCGTGCGCGCGTCGCCGCGCATCGTCGCCGCGACCTTCTCGGCGATCGCGCGCACCGTCGCGATGTCGTCGCCGCTCACGCGGAACTGCACGGGGTAACCGACGGGCGGCCCGTTCTCGAGCCGCGACAGGCGCCAGCGCACGGCCGGGAAGCGGTCGCGCAGCGTGGTCTCGAGCCAGGCCGCGAGCTTCTCGCGATCCTCGACCGATTTCGCGGTGACGACGAACTGCGCGAAGTTCGGCAACTGCAGCTGCTGGTCGAGCGGCAGGTAGAAGCGCGGCGCGCCGCTGCCGACGAAATTCACCGAATGGTCGATCTCGGGCCGCTTGTCGAGCACCTTCTCGAGGCGTTCGGTCTCGCGCAGCGTCGCCGCGAACGACGCGCCTTCGGGCAGCCGCAGGTCGATCAGCAGCTCGGGGCGATCGGAGCTCGGGAAGAATTGCTGCGGCACGAGCGAGAAGCCCGCCAGCGCGACCACGAACAGGGCGCCGGTGATCAGCAGCACGACGAAGCGCCGCTCGATGCACCAGTCGATCCAGCCGCGCAAGCGCGTGTAGAAGCGCGTGTCGTAGATGTCGTGCTCGTGATCGTCCGGCAGGTGCGCTTCGTGCGCGTGCTTCTTGCGTTCGGGCAGCAGGTGGAAGCCCAGCAGCGGGATCAGCACGACGGCCGCGAACCACGATGCGATCAGCGCGATCGCCGACACCTCGAAGATCGAGCGCGTGTACTCGCCGGTACTCGATTTCGCGAGCGCGATCGGCAGGAAGCCCGACACGGTGACGAGCGTGCCCGTCAGCATCGGGAACGCGGTGCTCGTGTACGCGAACGCGGCGGCGCGCGCGCGGCTGTAGCCCTGCTCGAGCTTCACGGCCATCATCTCGACCGCGATGATCGCGTCGTCGACGAGCAGTCCGAGCGCGAGCACGAGCGTGCCGAGCGACACCTTGTGCAGCCCGATGTCGAACAGGTACATGAACAGGGCGGTGACGGCGAGCACGACCGGAATCGAGATCACGACGACCATCCCGGTGCGCAGGCCGAGCGACACGAGGCTCACGACCAGCACGATCGCGACCGCTTCGGCGACGGCTTCGAGGAAGTCGTCGACGGAATGCGCGACCGCATGCGGCATGCTCGACACCAGCGTCAGCTTGAGGCCGGCCGGCAGCCGCGCCTGCAGATCCTTCGATTCGGCGTCGAGCGCCTTGCCGAGCCGGATCACGTCGCCGCCCGGCTGCATCGTCACGCCGATGCCGAGCACGGCGTGACCGTTCGCACGCATCTGCGTGATGGCCGGATCGTCGTAGCCGCGCTTCACGGTGGCGAGATCGCCGAGCCGGAACGTGCGGCCGTTGATGCGGATCAGCGTGTCGGCGATCGTGGCGACGTTGTCGAACTGGCCGCTCGGCCGCACGAATACGCGGTCGTCGGCGGTCGTCAGCACGCCGGCCGAGGAGATGTCGTTCTGCGCGTTGATCGCCTGCCCGAGTTGCTGCGGCGAGATGCCGAGGCGCGTGAGCTGCGCATTGTTCACCTCGATGAAAATCCGCTGGTCGGGATCGCCGAAATAGTCGACCTTGCCGACGCCGGGCACGCGCAGCAGCACGGTGCGCAGCTGGTCCGCATAGTCGTGGAGCTGCGCGGGCGTGAAGCCGTCGCCTTCGAGCGTCCAGATGTTGGTGTAGACGTCGCCGAACTCGTCGTTGAAGAACGGGCCCTGCACGCCGGGCGGCAGCGTATGGCCGATGTCGCCGACCTTCTTGCGGATCTGGTACCAGGTCTCGGGCACGTCCTGCACGGGCGCCGAGTCCTTCATCGTGAAGAAGATCAGCGATTCGCCTGGCCGCGAATAGCTGCGCAGGAAGTCGATGGCCGGCGTTTCCTGCAGCTTGCGGCCGATCCGGTCGGTCACCTGTTCCTGCACCTGCCGCGCGCTCGCGCCGGGCCAGAACGTGCGGATCACCATCACGCGGAACGTGAACGGCGGGTCTTCGGATTGCGCGAGCCGCGTGTACGCGAGGATGCCAGCGAGCGTCGCGAGCGCGATCAGGTAGACGACCAGCGCCTGGTGGCGCAGCGCCCATGCCGACAGGTTGAAGCGGCCTTCTTCGCGGGGGCTGCTCATGACGCGAAGTCCTCCGCGTGCAGCGGGGCGACCGGCCGCACCTTCTCGCCCGCGCTGACCGTATGCACGCCTTGCAGCACGACGCGCTCGCCCGGCTGCAGCCCGCTCGACACGGTGACGGTGCGTTCGTTGAAGCGCGCGACGTCGACGCGGCGCAGCTCGAGCGTGTCGTCCTTCGCGCGAACGACCCACAGGGCCGGATGCGGGCCGTCGTGGAACAGTGCGGTCGCGGGCAGCGTGATGCTCGGCGCGTTGCCGGCAACCGGCGCGCCGTCGAACGCGACGTTCGCGGTCATCCCGAGGCGCACGGCCGGATCGGGCGCGGCGAGCGTGAGCTTCACACGCCAGGTGCGGCTCTGGGGATCGGCGGCCGGCGCGATTTCGCGCACCTTCGCGGCGAACTGGCGGCCCGGCAGCGACGGCAGCGTGACGCTCGCCGCGTGACCGGGCGCGAGCGATGCGAGCGCGGCCTCGGGCACGTCGCTGACGACGTCGACGTCGCCCGACCACGCGAGCTGGTAGACGGCCTGGCCGGCCGATACGTTCTGGCCGGTGTCGGCCTGCTCGGCGGTGATGGTGCCGGCGTGATCGGCGACGAGCGTCGCATAGCGGAGCTGGTTCTTCGCAAGCGCGAGCTGCTGCTGCGCCTGGTCGCGCTGCGCGAGCGCGGACGTGTAGCTGTTCTCGGTCTGCTCCAGCTGCGCCGTTGCGATCAGGTTCTCGCGCGCCTGCGCGCGATCGCGATCGCGCTGCTGCTTCGCGAACGCGAGGCTGTGCGACGCGGCATCGAGTTGCGCCTGTGCGCTCGCGGCGTTCTTCTCGACGTCGGACGGATCGAGCAGCGCGACGACCTGGCCGGCCTTGACGGTATCGCCGAGCCGCACCTTGCGCTCGATGATCTTGCCCGCGATGCGGAACGACAGCGGCGTCGCATAACGTGGCTGGATCTCGCCGGGCAGCGTGGCGGCGGCCGCGGCGCCGTCGGCGCGCGCGGGCAGCGCGACGACCGGGCGCGGCGCGGGCGGCGCGGCTTCCTTCGGATGACAGGCGGCGAGGACGAGCGCGGTGCCGACCAGCAGCACGGCGCGGGAACCGGAGCGATTCACGAAACCCCCAGATGAGGTGAGAGCGGAACGAGGCCGGCAAGCGCGGCGGGCGCTTGCCCCGAGTGGCGCCAGTCCGGCGCACACGAACACAGCCGAACGGGGTCGTTCGGAAACTGCGGTGGATTCTAATACAGTGCTGTATCTGAATGCAAAGATGAATCTGAAAGGAAGTTGGTGCTAGACTGCGCGCCATGAAACCTCAGCGCTTAACTCGCGAGCAGAGCAGGGACCAGACGCGCGAACGTCTGCTGACTGCCGCGCACCGCATTTTTATGAAGAAAGGCTTTGTCGCGGCGAGCGTCGAGGACATCGCCGCGGCGGCCGGCTACACGCGCGGCGCGTTCTACTCGAACTTCCGCAGCAAGTCGGAACTGCTGCTCGAATTGCTCGAGCGCGACCACGATTCGGTGCGGGCCGATTTCGAGGCGATCTTCGAGATTGGCGGCTCGCGCGAGCAGATGGAGTCGATGGCGCTCGCGTACTACCGGACGCTGTTTCGCGACGACGAATATTCGCTGCTGTGGGGCGAGGCGAAGCTGCAGGCGGCGCGCGACGCGAAGTTCCGCGTGCGCTTCAACCAGTTCCTGCACGGCAAGCGGCTGCAGATGGCCGAATTCATCCAGCGCTTCGCGGAGCGCGCGGGCACGCCGCTGCTGCTGCCGGCCGAGACGCTCGCGTTCGGATTGATGTGCCTGTGCGACGGCGTGCAGTCGTACTACACGGCCGACCCGCAGCACGTGTCGGCCGACGTGGCCGAATCGGTGCTCGCGGGGTTCTTCGCACGGGTCGTGCTGGGGCGCGCGCCGGACTGAACGGCCGGGCGGGCGGACGGAGAAGCGGGCGCGGCCTACGGGTGGTGCGCCGGTGCGGCGACCGACGAGGCCGCGACGCCACATCGGGCGTCGCGCACCGGCGCCGTCACCGCTCGCCGGTCATCCGCCGGTACGCGTCGAGCAGCGACGTCTTGTAGACGACGCCCGCGAGCGTCGGCTCGGCTTCGCTTTCGATCACCGGCAGCCGTTCGCCCTGGAACGCCATGAAGCGTTCGAGCGCGGTCGCGAGCGGCATGTCGGGCGTGAGCAGCGGAAACGGCGTATGCGTGTAGTGCGCGGCCGTCTTGTCGGTCGTGTCGCGCTTGTCGAGCAGGTCGGACGTGATGTCCTTCAGCGCGACCGCGCCGCGGAAGCGCCCGGCGTCGTCGGTCACGTACAGATACTTCACCGGATATTCGAGAAACACGCGCGTCATGTCGGCGACGCTCGCGGTGAGCGGCACGATCGTCTGCGCGGGCTGGATCAGCTCGCGCATCTGGGTGGTGCGCAGCCGCAGCCGTTCCTGTGCGTCCTGGTGATGATGCAGCGTGATCTCGTACATCGACGTCGTGCCGGTCGCGCGCGCGACGAAATACGCGAACACGCACGACACCAGCAGCGGCAGCACGACCTGGTAGCTCAGCGTCATCTCGAAGATCATCAGGATCGCCATCAGCGGCGCCTGCGTGGCGCCGGCCAGGAACGCGCCCATCCCGACCATCGCATACGCGAAGTACGCGGACGTGTGGCCGGGCCACAGCGCGTGCATCGCGAGCCCGAACAGCGAACCGAACACGGCGCCGACGAACAGCGTCGGCGTAAACACGCCGCCGACCGCGCCGGAGCCTGCGGTCGCGGCGGTCGCGATCACCTTGAACACCAGCACCGCGACGAGCGCCTGCCAGGTCCACGGCGCATGCAGGATGTGGTTCACGACGCTGTAGCCGTTGCCCCACACGTCCGGAATCCACACCGAGATCACGCCGACCACGAGGCCGCCGAGCGCGAGCCGCACCGGCAGCGGCACGGGCAGCCGCTTGAACTGGTTCTTGGACGCATCGAGCAGGTGCAGGAACTGCGGCGCGAGCACGCCGCACAGCGCGCCGAGCACGACGAACAGCAGCACTTCGGCGCCCGTCACGGCCGGGAACACCGGCATCTCGTACGGTGGCCGGTAGCCGGCGAATTCCCGCATCACGATGTTCGCGACGACGGACGCGACGACCATCGGCCCGAAGCTCTCCATCGCGATCGTGCCGAGCACGATTTCGGAGACGAAGAACGCGCCGGCGATCGGCGCGTTGTACGCGGACGTGATACCGGCCGCGGCGCCGCACGCGACGAGCAGGCGCAGGCGCGGCGGGTCGAAGTGCACGAAGCGGCCGACCAGCGACGCCGCGAGCGCCGCGAGCTGCACCATCGGGCCTTCGCGGCCGATCGAGCCGCCGCTGCCGATCGTCAGCAGCGACGACACGCTGCGCCACAGGCTCTGCCGCACCGGCACGACGCCGTCGCCGAGCGCGACGGCTTCCATGTAGTCGATGTTGCCGGATTTTCGGTCGCCGCGCGTCGCGAGCAACAGCACGCAGCCGGCGAGGAAGCCGCCCGCGGCCGGCATCCAGAAGCGCACGTACCAAGGCAGGCTTTTCGCCATCTCCACGAAGCTGCCGCTGTGCCCCGAGATCAGGCGCTGCATCAGGTCGATGCCTTCGCGGAACGCCATGGTGGCGAAGGCGCCGCCGACGCCGACGACGGCCGACCAGATCAGCATCGTATGGGCGTCCGACAGGCGGAACAGCGTCTGGGCGCGAGTGCGCAGCTTCAGCAGGAACGAGAGCACGGCTGAAAGAGGGTGATGAAGAGGACGAAGGAAAACGACGCGAAGCATAGCACTGCGCCGCGCCCGCGGGACCTTCCCGTCGAGCGCGGCGCGTGTCGCGGCGTGGCTGCGCGGCTCAGCCAAGCCAGTGCTGTACCGCCCAGGTGATCCCGTAGCCGCCGGCGATCAGCCACACGTACAGGATCAGGCCGGTGGTCAGCGCGCGCGGGCCGGCCTCGCGGATCTGCGACACGCGGGTCTCGATGCCGAGCGCGGTCATCGCCATCGTCAGCGCGAAGGTGTCGAGCAGGTTCAGCGTGTGCGTGACGTCGGCGGGCAGCACGTTCAGCGAATTGACGATCACGAAGCCGAGGAAGCCGAGCGCGAACCACGGCACCGCCACCTTGCGCTTGCCTTGTGCGCCTTCAGCGGTCGCATCGGCCGAGCGCGCGGAGCGGGCGAGCCACCAGCCGAGCGTGAGCAGCACCGGCACCAGAAGCATCACGCGGGTCATCTTCACGATGGTCGCGACGTGCGTGACCTCCGGACTGATGTCGCTCGCCGCGCCGACCACCTGCGCGACCTCGTGGATCGTGCCGCCGAAGAACAGGCCGAGGCCGGTCGGGTCGAGGTTGAGCAGGCCGGCGTGATACGCGAACGGGTACAGGAACATCGACAGCGTGCCGAACAGCACCACGCTGCCCACGGCCATCGCGCTCTGGTGCGGCTTCGACTGCAGCGTCGACTCGAACGCGAGCACGGCGGCCGCGCCGCAGATCGCACTGCCGGCGGCGGTCAGGAGCGCCGCGTCGCGATCGAGCTTCATCACCTTCATGCCGACCCAGGTGCCGATCGCGAGCGTGCTGACGACGATCAGCACCGACACCGTCAGGCCCGGCAGGCCGACCTGCGCGATTTCCTGCAGGCTCACGCGCAGGCCGAAGAACGCGACCGCGATGCGCAGCAGCTTGCGCGCGGAAAAGTTGACGCCGGCCGCCCAGCTCGCGGGCATGCCGTCGCGCAGCGCGTTGCCGTACAGCGCACCGGCGACGATGCCGACGATCAGCGGCGACAGGCCGAGCCCGGCGACTGCCGGCAGTTGCGACAGACTGGTGACGGCGGCGGCGAACAGCGCGACGAACAGCACGCCGTTCAACTGGCCGCGCAGCGACGGCGCGGCGTGGGCAAGATGGGGAGTCGGAGCAGTGGACATGGGGCACCGTGATCAAGCAGGTTGCGATGGCCTAATCCTAGTTTGGTTATATCGATATGAAAAATTGTGATTTGTGACGTAAACTATCCGGGAAGCCGATAATTCATCCCCATGACCCCGGATCAACTGATAACGTTCGCGGCCGTCGCCGAACATCTGAACATCAGCCGCGCTGCCGTGGCGCTGCATCTGTCGCAGCCGGCGGTATCGGGCCAGCTGCGCCTGCTGCAGGACGAGTTCGGCGAACCGCTGTACCAGCGTGACGGCCGCGGCATCCGCCTGACGCCGGTCGGCGAGCAGCTCGCGCAGTACGCGAAGGCCCAGCGCGACACGTTCGCGCAGGCGCGCGCGTTTCGCGACGCGGTGCGCGGGCTCGACGCCGGCACGCTGCGGATCGGCGCGAGCACGACGCCGGCCAGCTACCTGCTGCCTTACCTGATCGCGGCGTTCCAGCCGCGCGTGCCGCGGGTGGCGATCCACACGATGAGCGGCAACACGGCCGACGTGGTCGCCGCGCTGGCATCGCTCGACATTGCGATGATCGAAGGGCCGCCCGGCGAGGCGCTGCCGCCCGGCACCGCCGTGCACGCATGGCACGAGGACGAGATCGTCGCGGTCGTGCCGGCCGGGCATGCGCTCGCCGCGCCCGAGTACGCAGCTGGCGTCACGCTCGAGGCACTCGCCGCGCATCCGCTCGTGCTGCGCGAGGAAGGCTCCGGCGTGCGGCAACTCGTGGAACGCGCGTTCGCGCACGGCGGCGCGCCGATGCGTGTCGCGTTCGAGATCGCCGGTGTCGAGGCCGTGAAGGAGGCCGTGCGCGCGGGGATGGGCGTCGGCTTCGTGTCCGCGATGTCGCTGCGCCACGAGGGTGCGGCGCTCGTGCCGCGCTCGCTCGCCCCCGCGCCGCTCACGCGTCATTTCTCGATCCTGGTGCCGCACGGCGCGGCGCCGTCGCGCGTGGCCGCCCAGTTCCTGGAAATGAGCCTCGCGCACGACGCCGGGTAGACACCCGAAGCCGGTCCTGGAGCGCCGGATGCCCCTGCGCCCGCCCACGTTCGTGCGGCGGCCGTCCTTAGGGATTTCCTCTATGGCGTGCGCACGGGGCGAAGCGCACCATCCGTCTCAAGCAAATGGAACCGGTTCCATTCCGGAGAAAAAAGGGCAGACATGGCAGACATCGTGATCGTGGCGAGCGCATTCGGGATGGAACGCGTGCGTCAGGAGGGCCACCGTGCATTCATCGCGACCGCGGCGGCATCCGGCGCGACCGGCTTCGAGGTGCGGCGCGAACTGTTCGCATCGGACGACGACGCGACGCCCGGCGCGCTGGCCGAGCTCGGCACGGCGCTCGCCGCGCACGGGCTGTGGTCGGTCTATTCGACGCCGGCCACGCTGTACACGGAAACCGGCGCGCTCGACGCCGAAGCGCTGCGCGACACGCTCGTCGAAGCCGACGCGCTCGGCGCGCGCTTCGTCAAGTTCCAGCTCGGCGGCTTCGCCGGCAACGCGCACGCAGCCGAGATCGTCGCGCTGTCGCGCGGCGCGCGTGCCCGCGTGGTGGTCGAGAACGGCCAGTTGCCGGTGGGCGGCGCGCTCGCGCAATTCAGCGGGCTGTTCGCGGCGCTGGCCGAGGCGGGCGCGCCCGATGCGCTCGGCATGACGTTCGACATCGGCAACTGGCAGTGGCCGGGCGAAGCGCCGCTCGCGTGCGCGCACGCACTCGCGCCGCATGTGGAATACATTCATTGCAAGGCAGTCGCTGGCGAGGGCGCGCGCCGTTTCGCGGTGGCGCCGGCGCCGGGCGACACGCTCGTCACGGGCGTGCTCGCGGCCCTGCCGCAAGCGGCGCCGCGCGGCATCGAATTCCCGTTCGATGCGGCCGACCTGGCGGGCGATGCTGGCCGGCGCGTCGCGTGGCTCGCCGCCGCGTGACGCTCGAAGGATACGGAGGAATGCACTCATGAAGGCAGCACTCGATGTCGTGACCTACGGCGAAGCGATGGCGATGTTCGTCGCCGCCGAGCCCGGCCACCTCGCGCACGCCGCGCAATTCACGAAACGGATCGCGGGCGCGGACCTGAACGTCGCGATCGGCCTGTCGCGGCTCGGCTTCCGGGTCGGCTGGATGAGCCGGGTGGGCCGCGATTCGTTCGGCGGCTACGTGCTCGACACGCTCGCGCGCGAAGGCATCGACGCGTCGTGCGTGACCGTCGATCCGCGCTATCCGACCGGCTTCCAGCTGAAGTCGCGCAACGACGACGGCAGCGACCCGACCGTCGAATATTTCCGCAAGGGCTCGGCCGCGAGCCACCTGTCGTGCGACGACTACGTGGCCGACTACGTGCTCGGCGCACGGCACCTGCATTTGACGGGCGTCGCACCTGCGATCTCCGCGACGTCGTGCGAGCTTGCGTTCCGGCTGGCGCGCGAGATGCGTGCGGCCGGCAAGACGATCTCGTTCGATCCGAACCTGCGCCCGACGCTGTGGCCGTCCGCCGACGTGATGGCGAAGACGCTGAACGCGCTCGCGTCGCTCGCCGACTGGGTGCTGCCGGGCTTGGCCGAAGGGCAGCAGCTCACCGGGCACGACACGCCGGCCGACATCGCGGGCTTCTACCTGGCACAGGGCGCGCGCGGCGTGGTGATCAAGCTGGGCGCCGACGGCGCGTACTTCCGCACGGCCGACGGCCGCGAGGGCACGGTGGCGGGCGAGCGTGTCGCGAACGTGGTCGACACGGTCGGCGCCGGCGACGGCTTCGCGGTCGGCGTGGTCAGCGCGCTGCTGGAAGGCCGCTCCGTCGAGCAGGCGGTCGCGCGCGGCAATCGCATCGGGGCGCTCGCGATCCAGGTGATCGGCGATTCGGAAGGCTTGCCGACCCGCGCGGCGCTCGATCGGCTCGAAAACGTCAGCAATCGCGCCGATCGCCTAGAGGAAACCGTCACCGCGCAATGAGAGGCCGGACACGGCACAATCCGCGGACCCAATTCGTGCTTCGTGCACGGTTTTGCATGAGGCCGGAGCAGGCGCCATCGCGCCGACGCCGGTCGATTCCCGAAAGGACGGGAGCGGAGCCGGGCGTTTGACCCGCCCACTCCGATCACCCAAGGAGACACTCTGATGGCAGCCAATCTCGCAGCACGACGCTGGTGGACGATCATGCCGATCGTGTTCATCACCTACAGCCTTGCTTACCTCGACCGCGCGAACTACGGGTTCGCTGCAGCCGCCGGCATCAACCAGGACCTCGGGATCAGCAAGGGCCTGTCGTCGCTGATCGGCGCGCTGTTCTTCCTCGGCTACTTCTTCTTCCAGATTCCCGGCGCGATCTATGCGGAGCGCCGCAGCGTCAAGAAGCTCGTGTTCGCCAGCCTCGTGCTGTGGGGCGCGTGCGCGGCGCTCACGGGGGTGGTCACCAACATCCCGTCGCTGATGGCGATCCGCTTCGTGCTCGGCGTGGTCGAGGCGGCGGTGATGCCGGCGATGCTGATCTACATCAGCAACTGGTTCACGAAGAACGAGCGCTCGCGTGCGAACACGTTCCTGATCCTCGGCAACCCGGTCACGGTGCTGTGGATGTCGATCGTGTCGGGCTATCTCGTGCACGAATTCGGCTGGCGCCACATGTTCATCGCCGAAGGCGTGCCGGCCATCATCTGGGCCGTATGCTGGTGGTTCCTCGTGCAGGACAAGCCGGCCGATTCGCCGTGGCTCACCGCGCAGGAAAAGCGCGACCTCGACGCCGCGCTCGCGGCCGAACAGGCGGCGATCAAGCCCGTGCGCAACTACGGCGAGGCGTTCCGCTCGCCGGCCGTGATCAAGCTGTGCGCGCAGTATTTCTGCTGGAGCATCGGCGTGTACGGCTTCGTGCTGTGGCTGCCGTCGATCGTCAAGAACGGCTCCGAGCTCGGGATGGTCGCGACCGGCTGGCTGTCGGCGCTGCCGTACCTCGCGGCGACGATCGCGATGCTGGTCGCGTCGTGGGCGTCCGACAAGGTCGGCTCGCGCCGCGGCTTCGTGTGGCCGTTCCTGCTGGTCGGCGCGGCCGCGTTCGCCGCGTCGTATGCGCTCGGCTCGTCGCACTTCTGGATCTCGTATGCGCTGCTGGTCGTCGCGGGCGCCGCGATGTACGCGCCGTACGGCCCGTTCTTCGCGATCGTGCCGGAACTGCTGCCGAGGAACGTCGCCGGTGGCGCGATGGCGCTGATCAACAGCATGGGCGCGCTCGGCTCGTTCGTCGGCTCGTATTTCGTCGGCTACCTGAACGGGGCGACCGGGTCGCCCGTCGCATCGTATGCGTTCATGAGCGTCGCGCTCGTCGCCGCGGTGATCCTCACACTGTCCGTCAAACCCCAGGCGCGCGATGCGCACCCGCTCGCGACGCCGCTGCAAGGAAAATGAAAACGATGAAGCCTCGTATCGTCGCGTACAAGCCGCTGCCCGATGACGTGCTCGCGTACCTGCGCGAGCATGCGGAGCTCGTGCAGGCCGACGGCGCCGACGCGCTCGCCGACGCCCTCGGCGACGCGGACGGCGCGATCGGCGCGAGCCTGAAGGTCACGCCGCAGATGCTCGATCGCGCGCCGCGGCTGAAGGCCTGGTCGACGATCTCGGTCGGCTACGACAACTTCGACGTCGCGGATCTCACGCGGCGCGGGATCGTGCTCGCGCATACGCCCGACGTGCTGACCGAATCGACCGCCGATACCGTGTTCTCGTTGATCCTCGCGTCCGCGCGGCGGGTGGTCGAACTGGCGGAGTGGGTGAAGGCCGGCCACTGGCAGCGCAGCATCGGCCCCGATCTGTACGGCACCGACGTGCAGGGCAAGACGCTCGGCATCGTCGGGCTCGGGCGGATCGGCGGCGCGGTCGCGCGCCGCGCGGCGCTCGGCTTCCGGATGCAGGTGCTGTACACGAACCGTGCCGCGCACGCCGAAGCCGAGACGCAGTACGGCGCACGCCGCGTGACGCTCGACGAGCTGCTCGCGCAGTCGGACTTCGTGTGCCTGCAGGTTCCGCTGTCGCCGCAAACGCATCACCTGATCGGCGCGGCCGAATTCGCGAAGATGAAGCGTGGCGCGATCCTGATCAACGCGTCGCGCGGGCCGGTGGTCGACGAGGCCGCGCTGATCGACGCGCTGCGGGCCGGCACGATCCGCGGCGCGGGGCTCGACGTGTTCGAGACGGAGCCGCTGGCGGCGGACTCGCCGCTGCTGCGGATGAGCAACGTCGTCGCGCTGCCGCATATCGGCTCGGCGACGCACGAGACGCGCCATGCGATGGCGCGCTGCGCCGCGGAAAACCTGGTCGGCGCGCTGGCCGGCACGCTGCGCACGAATCTCGTCAATCCGGACGCGCTCGCGCGCGTCTGAGCGGCGGCGGCCGGCCGGCGGGCCGCCGCCGCAGTTAGAGTCGATGGTCTTGGTGCGGGAGGGCAGGCTGCGTTATGATCGCCCGCTCGTCGCGCATCGACGACCCGGCCACGCGGCCGGCGGCGTCCGGCGACGGGCATCCGTGCCAGCCCGGTGCGGCCGATCGCCGTGCGTGTCAGGCGAGCGGAGCGGGCGCGAAGGCGCCGGCTTCGATCGACCGCGAAGCAGGGGAGCGGCGGCGTGCGCCGGGGGGCGTTCGTATCCAACAACAAAGGTCCGTCCGCACACGAAGCGGCGCGGATCGTACGTCGCGAGGCACGACTTGAGCGATTCGCAACCTTCCACGCAGCGTCCGGCGACGATCAGCGACGTCGCACGCGAAGCCGGCACGGGCAAGACCAGCGTTTCGCGCTATCTGAACGGCGAGACGCACGTGCTGTCCGCCGATCTGCGCCAGCGGATCGAGACGGCGATCGCGCGCCTGAACTACCGGCCGAACCAGATGGCGCGCGGGCTGAAGCGCGGCCGCAACCGGCTGCTCGGCATGCTCGCGGCCGACCTGACCAATCCCTATACCGTCGAAGTGCTGCTGGGCGTCGAGGCCGCGTGCCACGCGCTCGGCTACATGCCGCTCATCTGCCACGCGGCGAATGAAGTCGAGATGGAGCGGCGCTTCCTGCAGCTGCTCACGACCTACCGGGTCGAAGGGCTGATCGTCAATGCGCTCGGCGCCGAGGAAGACGTGCTGCGCCCGCTGCGCGGCGGCGGCATCCCGGCCGTGCTCGTCGACCGGACGGTCGAGGGCTTCGAGGCGGACCTGATCGGGCTCGACAACACCGATGCGATCGAGACGGCGCTCGCGCACCTGATCGCGCGCGGCTTCGATGCGATTCATTTCGTCGTGCAGCCGTTCGAGCGCGTCAGCTCGCGGCGCCTGCGCGAGGCCGCGTTCCGCGCGGCGCTCGAGGCGCGCGGGCTGCCGGTGCCGCCGACGGTCGTGCTCGACCTGAACGAGCCGGCCGCGGCCGCCGTGGCGCTCGCCGACCTCGACGCGCGCGTCGACGCGGCCACGCAGCGCGGCGTGCGGGCGGCGCTGTTCGCCGCGAACGCGCCGGTCGCGCTCGCGATCGCGCGCCACCTGCGCGCCCGCTTCGGCGCCGCATGGCAGGACAAGGCCGCGCTGCTGTCGATCGACGATCCGGAGTGGGCCGAGCTGATCGGCATCACGACGATCCGTCAGCCGACCTACGAGATCGGCTACAAGGCCGTCGAATTCGTGCACGAGCGCATCGACGGCGCGGTCGGCGACGTGCGCGTCGCGATGCTGCCGGGCGAGCTGATTGCGCGCGCGTCGACCGCAAGCTGAGTATCATGCGGGGCACGCGGCGCGTCAGGTGCGCTGCCCCGAACAAGGAAATTCATGACTGTCGCTCCCGTCACGCTGGCGGTGCTGATCGCCGCCACGCTGATCATCGCGCTACTGCCGTTCGTTCTCTTCCGTACCCTGCGCAAGCCGCTTGCGCTCGACCGCCGCGACACGATCGTCGGCGTCGCCGTCTTCACGCTGTTCGCGATGATCGTCGAACGCGCATTCCATGGCCTCGTGCTGAGTCAGACGCCCGCCGGCGGCTGGCTCACGCAGCCGCTCGCATTCGTCGCGTACAGCGCGCTCGCGACCGCCGTGTTCGAGGAAGTCGGCCGTTATCTCGGGTTCTGGTTCCTGAACCGCCGCTACGGCGCGTCGGCCGGCGACGGGCGCGGCATCGGCTACGGGATCGGCCATGCCGGCGCCGAAGCCTGGTTCGTCGGCGTGCTCGTCTGGGGCCAGTGGTCGTATCTCGCGTGGCTCGCGAGCCGCGGGCAGCTCGAGACGCAGCTCGCGGACCTGCCGGGCGATACCGTCGTGCGGCTGCACGTGATGCTGGCGACGCTGTCGGCACAGTCGATCCTGCTGTTGCTGATCGAGCGCTGCGCGGCGTTCGCGGTGCAGCTCGCGCTGTCGGTGCTGGTCTGGCGCGGCGTGCGTGCCGGCCGCGCGGGCGTACTGCCGCTCGCGATCGTGCTGCATGCGCTGGCGGCCGCACCGGCGTTGCTGTACCAGGTGCGCGTGCTGCCGGCCGGATCGCTCGAGGCCGTGTATTTCGTGCTGGCCGCGATCCTGGTCGCCGTGCTGGTGAAGACGTGCCGGTCGCCGCGTGCGGCGGCCTGACGGGAGAGGCGGAATGGACGACTATCTGATCGAATGCGCAAGCGCCGAATTCGACGCGCTCGCGCGCGTGATCTGCGATCTCTTTCCGGAGCAGACGCGTTTTGCCGAAAGCAGCGACGAACGCGGGCGCTTCCTGTCCGTGCAGTGGCTTGCGATGCGTTTTGGTTCGACGCCGAAACGGATGACGCTCGATATCCGCATCGTGCCGGCCGCGCTGGCGCGCTATCTGGCGCTCAGGCCGATGCAGCGCGCCCGCAGCCACGCGGTGCTGCATGCGTACACGGAAGCGATGCTGGGCTCGCTCGAGGAGCGGCACGCGGCGGGTGAAGCCGTCGAGCGCACCGCGGAACTCGAACTCGACGAAGACTTTGCGTGAGCGGCGACGCCGGCGCGGCGCGTGTCACGCGACGCGCGCTTACGCGTCGCGATAAACCTGCGCGAAGCGCTGCGCCTGCACGACGCCATAGTCGCCGGGTGCATATTGCATGACCCAGTCGCCGGCCACGCCGCGCAGCGTGTCGCCGTTTTCCGAGCGGGCGATCGTGAACGGCTCGTCCATGCGACGGGCGAGCACGACGGCCGGCCGGTTCCGGTAGGCGCCCGGCGCGCCGTGCGCGAGCGCCGGATCGGCGGGCAGGTACTTCGCGTCGAAGCGCGCGCGCGACACGACCCAACGGTCGCCGGTCGAGCCGGTGATCAGCGCGTCGCCCGCGACATAGCGGTTCGGGCCTTCGAGGCTCATCAGTTCGCCGTCGGCATCCGCGAATGCGACCGTGACGGTTTCATCCTTCACGACGCGACGGGCCTGCGGGTCGGTACGCAGATCGAGGTGCTTGAGTTCGAGCATGGCAGGGGGGAAGTGCGGGAAAAGCCGGGAGCTTATCCCGAATCCGGCGCGCCGTGTGACGCGCCGGATTCCCGCGGGATGCGCGACGCCGTTCGGCCCGCACGGGCAGTGCGGCGCCGACGGGGCGGACGTCAGGGTTGCGCGGGCGCGCTGGCGGCCGGCGCGGCTGCTGCCTTGCCTTCCTTGCTCGCGGCCTTGCCCTTGCCGCGGTGTTCGCCGCCGTGGTGCAGCCAGCTGCGGAACGTCGTGTCGGCGAGCGCCTTCTGGTCGGCCGGGAAGCGCTCGTAGAGCGGCGCGAATGCGTCGGCGAGCTTTTTCGCGCCGTCCGCGTTCGCCTGCGCGAGTTCCGCGTACTGCTTCATGTCGTCGACCGCGGACACGTCATGGCTTTCCATCCGGGCGCGATAGAGGCGGCCCATCGTGTCGCCGTTCTCGCGCATCGTGTCGGCGAACGTCTTCCATTGCGGTTCCTGCGCCGACGTGATCTTCAACTGGTCGTGCAGGTACTTGATGCGCTGCTCGATGCGCGCTTCGTGGCGCGCCGCACGCTGCTCGGCGCTCGGGGCCGACGACGCCGTTGCCGCTGCCGGAGCGGGCGTCTGCGGTTGCGGCGGGGTTTGCGCGAATGCGCTGGCTGCAACGGCGAGCGTAGCGAGGGTGAGCGAGATCTTCTTCATGGTTGGCTCTCCGGGGTGGTGTCGTGCGAGCGGGCGCGGCGGCCAGTGCCGCGAGCGCGCATCTCGCGTCGCACCTTATTAGTAGCACGTTGAGTGCAGTGCAGCAGCGAAAGCGACACTTGCTTACATCCGATACGAATCGAAATTGAAAGGGACCTGGCGAAGGCCGGCGATCGATGGTGTTCGATCGGCGAGTCGGGCGCCGCGCGCGAACGAGGCGGGGCGATGCGAACGCGTGAGATCCCGTTTGGGCGCACCGGCGTTCGGCGCTATCATCGCGTCACGTTCCATTTCGCCGGCGCGTTGCACGCCGGCCCAGCCTCATGCGTCCTCCTCGCCTCGACCAACTCGACGACCTCGACCGGCAACTCGTCGCGCTGCTGCAAGCGGATGCGCGCGCAAGCGTCGCCGATCTCGCGCGACAGCTCGACGTTGCCCGCACGACGGTCGTCGCGCGCATCGCGCGGCTCGAGCGTACCAACGTGATCGCCGGTTACAGCGTGCGGCTCGGTCAGGACGTGCTCGACGCGAGCATTTACGCATACGTCGGCATCATTCTCACGCCGAAGTTCGGCAAGGACGTGCTGCGCAAGCTCGACCGGATGCCCGAGGTGCAGCTGTTGTGCGCGGTGAGTGGCGAATACGACTATGTCGCGTGGTTGCGTGCCGATTCGCCGGAACGGCTCAACGACCTGCTCGACCAGATCGGCACGCTCGAAGGCGTCGAGCGTACGACGACGTCGATCATTCTGTCGCGCAAGATCGATCGCGGCACGATCGGCGGATGACGCGTCGCATGCGGTGTCGCATGTGACGCCGCGGCGCGATTCGATTCGTCGCGCAGGCTTTTCCTCCTTTCCCTTCCCCTTGATGCCTTGATGCCCGCCGCCCGCGCACGCCGCGGGCGGGGCGTTGCCTCGTGCGTCCGCACGCGAGCGTCGTTGTGTCGAATGCGTGCCCGGGCGCGCGCAACGATTCATTTGCCTGCCATGTCCCGCCTTGCGTGTTCCTTCCTGTCCGGCCACACGCGTCTATTGCGGCCCGTCTGACGCACGCCGTATACGCGTTTTTTAGATGATTTGGTCGTTGTGACGAAATGTGTAGTCATTTCGTCGAAAGTATCGGTCGTTTCGCATCATTCTTCGTCTTGGAACTGATTTTGCACGTCCCTAAACTGTGTTCATGGCTCGACGCCGTACACCAACACCAAACCCATCATCAGGAGATAAGCGCATGAAAATCGCCATCGTCGGCGCAGGTCTGATCGGCCACACCATTGCTCACATGCTGCGTGAAACGGGCGACTACGAAGTCGTCGCGTTCGACCGTGACGCTGATGCGCTCGCCAAGCTGTCGCGTGAGGGCATCGCGACGCAACGTGTCGATTCGGCCGACGCCAATGCGATCCGTGAAGCCGTGAAGGGCTTCGATGCGCTCGTCAACGCGCTGCCGTACTACCTGGCGGTCAACGTCGCCGCGGCGGCCAAGGCGGCCGGCGTCCATTACTTCGACCTGACCGAAGACGTGCGCGCGACCCACGCGATCCGCGAACTGGCCGACGGTTCGGACCGCGCGTTCATGCCGCAGTGCGGCCTCGCACCGGGCTTCATCGGCATCGCCGCGCACGAGCTCGTGAACGGCTTCAGCGAAGTGCGCGACGTGAAGATGCGCGTCGGCGCGCTGCCCGAGTATCCGACCAACGCGCTGAAGTACAACCTGACGTGGAGCGTCGACGGCCTGATCAACGAATACTGCCAGCCGTGCGAAGCGATCCGCGACGGCCGCAAGCAGTGGGTGCAGCCGCTCGAAGGCCTCGAACATTTCTCGCTCGACGGCACCGAATACGAAGCGTTCAACACGTCGGGCGGCCTGGGCACGCTGTGCGAGACGCTGTCGGGCAAGGTCGAGACGCTCGACTACAAGTCGGTGCGCTATCCGGGCCACCGCGAACTCGTGCAGTTCCTGCTCGAAGACCTGCGACTGTCGAGCGACCGCGACACGCTGAAGTCGATCATGCGCCGCGCGGTGCCGTCGACGAAGCAGGACGTCGTGCTCGTGTTCGTCACGGTGACGGGCGTGAAGGACGGCCAGCTCGTGCAGGACGTGTTCACCCGCAAGATCTTCGCGAAGGACGTGTGCGGGATGCACATGAGCGCTATCCAGATCACGACGGCCGGCGCGATGTGCGCGGTGCTGGATCTGTTCCGCGAAAAGAAGCTGCCGCAAAGCGGTTTCATCCCGCAGGAAAAGGTGTCGCTGAAGGCGTTCCTCGCGAACCGCTTCGGCAAGCTGTACGAAGGCGGCACGATGGAGCGCGTGCACGAAGTCGCCTGACGATCGGTCTCAGGCACGAGGGCCGTGCGACGCCGGGAGCGCAACAGCGCTTCCGGCGTTTTTTTTGACGAGCGCGTCGAAGCCCTTCGCGGCTTCACGGATCGCATTGGCGTCGGCCGAATCGACACGTTGCGTCGCGATGCCTTCACGCGACATGGTGAAGCGACGAGGAGCAGGGCGGTGCGCGCCGCTCAGGCGGGCAGCGGCGGGACGATCGTTGCCGCCGGCGGGGGCGGCACGATGCGGTACAGCAGCGCATCGATGTCCGCGTCGGACGGTGCGGTGTTGTCGAACATCACGATGCCGTCGCATTCGTGGCCGGTCGGCACGAAGCGGCGTTGCCGGTATTCGTCCCAGTGCGCGAGCTTGTACGCGTCGTTCGGATTGCCGCGCGCGACGATCCGCTGGTGCGCGACGTCTTCCGAGGTGTGGACCCACACGACCGTCAGCGCGACGTCCGGCCCGATGCCGAGCCACGTGCGGTCGAGGATGCGCCGGTCGCGCACTTCGCGCGACAGCGGGCCGACCACGAGCGCGCCGATGCCGAGCGCGAGGTTCTCGCGGGCCGTGTCGAGCAGGCCCTGGTATTCGGGATCGCGCAGATGCTTCAGGTAGAGCGGGCTGTCGCGGTCGTTCGGATCGGAGGTGAGGGCGCCCATCGCGGCCGAGCTGTAGCGGCCGTAGAGCGTGTCCTTGTCGAGCAGGCAGAAGGCTTCGCCGGTCGCGCGCATCAGCGGCCCGATCAGCCGCTTCGCGAGCGTGGTCTTGCCGGTGCCGGCATGACCGCAGAAGAACACCAGGTGCGTCACGAATACCGGCTCCCCGAATCCGTGCGCGGTGCGGCGGTGCGCTTGCCGTCGCGCGAGAACACTTCCGCTTCAAGCCACATCGCGTTGATGATGCCGAAGCCGAGCGCCACGCCGATGCCGAGTATCCACGAGAAATACCACATGGGTCTGTCTCCTTGAAGGTTGGGCGGCACGGCCGTGCCGTGCACTTGTCGAAGCGATGCCGTGCGCGAGCCGCGGCGCACGCAATCCGATCATGACCAATATCGGCGTGCCGCGCAAGCCGGGCCGCCCGCGCGGCAACCCGGTAAACTGGTGCGATAACGGCAACATGACGGACATCATGCTCATCAACTGTGCTGCATACCAGGACGGCCGCAAGCTGGCCGATATCGATATCGACGCCATCAGCGAATACGTGTCGAAACCCGAGTGTTTCGTATGGGTCGCGCTGAAGGATCCGACGCCGGACGAGATCGACCTGATGGGCGAGGAATTCGGGCTGCACGAGCTCGCGCTCGAGGATGCCCGCAAGGGGCATCAGCGGCCGAAGATCGAGGAGTACGGCGATTCGCTGTTCGCGGTGCTGCATACGGTCGAGCTCGACCACGACGGCGAATTCAATGTCGGCGAGCTGAACGTGTTCGTCGGCCCGAACTACGTGCTGTCGATCCGCAACCATACCGAACAGGACTTCCGCGCGGTGCGCAAGCGCTGCGAGCGCGAGCCGCATCTGCTGCAGGAAGGGTCGGCGTTCGTGTTCTATGCGTTGATGGACCAGGTCGTCGACCGCTATTTCCCGATCCTCGAGACGCTCGGCAACGAGCTCGAGGAACTCGAGGACCGTATCTTCACCAAGGCCACGCCCGCGTCGTCGCGCGCGATCATCGAGGATCTCTATTCGCTGAAACGCCGGCTCGTGATGCTGCACCAGCACACGGCGCCGCTGATCGAGCCGCTCGCGAAGCTCACCGGCGGACGCATTCCGCAGGTCTGCAGCGGGATGGAGCATTACTTCCGCGACGTGTACGACCACCTGCAGCGGATCGTGAAGACGATCGAAGGGCGGCGCGAGATGGTCGTGACCGCGATCCAGGTCAATCTCGGGATGATCTCGCTTGCGGAGAACGAGGTGACCAAGCGGCTCGGCTCGTTCGCCGCGCTGTTCGCGATACCGACGATGATTGCCGGCATCTACGGGATGAACTTCGCGAACATGCCCGAACTGCACCTCAAGTACGGCTTCTACGGCTGCATCGGCGTGATGGTCGTAGCCGATCTCGCGTTGTGGTGGCGCTTCAAGCGGGCGGGGTGGCTGTAGCCGTGGCCCCATGCACCGTCAGCGCGGAGCGTGCTTGCCGACCACGACGCGCCACGGACGCACGCGCCAGGACTTGACGAGGCCGTTCTGCACGTAGGGATCGGCGCGCGCGAACGATTCGGCGGCTTCCGGCGAATCGCCTTCGAACACGAGCACGGCCTGGTCGGCCGGATCCTGCAACGCGCCGGCGAGCACGAGTTCGCCGCGTTCGGTTGCCGCCCGCGCGAGTGCGAGGTGCTCGGCGCGGTACTGTTCGCGCCGGGACAGGTAATCGTCGACGAGTTCGTAGATCAGCTGGTAATGCATGGTCGCTCCCGGAATCGGCCGCCGCGGGATGGCGGGTGTTGGCTCAGTATAGGGCGAGGTTCTGTCTTTGTCGGCGCGGTTTGCGGTGGCCTCGTTGGTGCGTGGCCGGCCGATCCCCGGCGTGCGATGACGACGGTTTTCAGGTCTCGACGTTCTTCCTTAAAATGCAACTAACGGTCTGGCGCAGATCCGCCATCACATGTGGTGGGGTCCTCGTACGGGAACCGTTACCGCCCGTTGCGTCTCGTTGTGTCTTCAGGAAAGGCGGGGGCAGGCAGACATGTTCCATGCGGATTCCGGGCCCGGATTGCGCGCGCCGGAAAAGGGGGCCGAAGCCGGGGCGAGCGTCGGTGCGGGCGCCGTGCGAGGGCGTTTCCATTGGCCGCAATGCGACCTATGCTGAACAAACCCGGAGCGAACTTCGTTCGTCCGATTCGTCCAGAGAGGTGTGCCATGCCTGTATCAGCCACCCTGCAGGATTGCCTGCGCCAGAAGTCATCGCGGTACGAAGTCGTGTACCACCCGTATAGCCATACCAGCATGGAGACGGCCGCCGCCGCGCATATCCCCGGCGATCGCCTCGCGAAAACCGTGCTGCTCGAGGACGACGAAGGCTACGTCGCCGCCGTGCTGCCGACGTCGCACGCGGTGCGGCTGTCGGACCTCTGGGTCAAGACCGGCCGCCATCTCGTGCTCGCCAGGGAAATCGAACTGCGCGAACTCTTCAAGGATTGCGACCTGGGCGCGTTGCCGCCGGTGTGCATGGCGTACGGGATGAAGACGTTCCTCGAGGAACATCTCGCGCAGCAGCCGGAAGTGTATTTCGAGGCCGGCGACCACGAAGCGCTGATCCACATGATGCAGGATGAATTCCTGTCGCTGATGGAGACGGCCGAGCGCGCGCATTTCTCGCACAAGATGCAGGGGATGTGGTTGTCCTGATCGTCCTGTTGCGGGCGGTTTGCGGTGGCTGGAGACGGCGTCTGGCGGGCGGCCGTCGGGGGCATTGCGTGCCGCAGGTTTTTGCTGAGGCGGGGTTCACGCTGCAAGAACGGTGGCTGCGCGTGACTGGTGAGGAAGGAGGCCGGCGGTGTGCGGCGGGGATTTCAGGGGCGTTTTCGGGTAAATTTCATATTTGACATAATCTCAATTATCGATAGTTTTGATTGTAGTAGCTTTTTAGAAATGTCGTGTTCTGGCTACTTAGAAATGTCGTGTTTTGACCTCGGTATGCTGGCCGGTTCTTTGCGGGACCACGGAGCCGGCCATGTATCGAGGTGCACTGGTGACACTGAACATGCGAGAACTCGACCGTCTGAAGGTAATCCAAGCCGTGGTGGACATGGGACTCAAGCCCGGACGCGCGGCCGAACGACTGGGCGTGACCGTGCGTCAGCTCCAGCGTCTGGTGGATCGTTACCGTGAGTCTGGCGCCGCCGGACTGGCTTCGCGCAAGCGTGGGCGTCCCGGTAATCGGCGGCTGGACGCTGATCTGGCCGATCGAGCACTGTCGATCATCCGTGATCGCTACGCCGATTTCGGGCCGACGCTGGCCTGCGAGAAGCTGTATGAGTGCCACGGCATCCGGCTGGCGAAGGAAACGGTCAGGCGGCTGATGACGGACGCCGGGCTGTGGGTGCCGCGCCGGCAGCGGCCGCCGAAGGTCTACCAGCCACGGGCACGACGCGCGTGCCTGGGCGAACTGATCCAGATCGACGGTAGCGACCACCGCTGGTTCGAGGATCGGGCGCCAGCCTGCACGCTGCTGGTATACGTGGACGATGCGACGAGCCGGCTGATGATGCTGCATTTCACGGCGACCGAGTCGACCTTCAGCTACTTCGAGGCGACGCGCGCGTATCTGGAGCGTCACGGCAAGCCGATGGCGTTGTACAGCGACAAGTACAGCGTGTTTCGCAACGTCAACCCGGGCACGACTGGCAATCGGGTGACGCATTTCGGCCGCGCGATGTACGAGCTGAACATCGACACGTTTTGCGCAAACAGCAGCCCGGCCAAGGGGCGGGTCGAGCGTGCGCACCTGACGCTGCAGGACCGGCTGGTCAAGGAACTGCGGCTGCGCGGGATCAGCACGGTGGCCGAGGCGAACGCCTATGCACCCTCCTTCATGGCGGCCTACAACGCACGTTTCGCGAAGCCACCGAAGAGCAGTTTCGACGCTCACCGGCCACTGCGGGACGACGAGAGCCTTGAGTTGACGCTGACGTGGCGCGAACCGCGGAAAGTGACGAAGTCGCTGACGGTGCAGTACGACCGGGTGATGTACCTGCTGGACGACACGCCAGAGAACCGGAAGCTGATTCACCGCTACATCGACGTGTGGGAGTACCCGGACGGGCGCATCGAGCTCCGGACGGAGGGTCAGGTGTTGCCCTGCAGGCAGTACGATCGGCTGGCCGAGATCGATCAAGCCGCAGTCGTCGAACACAAGCGCCTGAGTCACGTATTGCAGGTCGCTCAGGCGATTCAGGCGCAACGCGATAACAGCCGCATCGGTAAAGCCCCATCCCGAACAAACCGGGGCGACTCGACCAAGACCGATCGAAACAAACCTCAGCCGGGCAAGAAGAAGCAGCGCGAGTTCGTGCAGGCGGACGTCGAGCAAGTGATTGTGGATTTGGCTGAGCGCAGGCAGGCGCAACCGCAACCCCGCAAACCTGGCCGTCGGTCTGCAAGGGACAGTGGATCCGACGCAAGCGCCCTGCCCGTTCAGACGCCCGCCTTCGACACGGCGTAACGAATAAACCAGGACAAACAGGCAGCAAAACCAACCCTAACCCCAACCTCAAAACCGGACATTTCTATTTAGCTGGCGCCACGACATCTTGAAATGGCTACGACATTGATGTGGGAGCAAAGTTGTAATGTCGCATCTGGGCAAAGTTGAAATGTCCGCTTTTCGACCCATCGTAAGCTGACCAGCTGCCGGGTGTCCGGCGCTGGGAGCTTCGATGACTGCGACAGAACGGATCACGATGACGATGCGCGAGTTGGACCGATTCAAGGTCATCCAGGAGGTGCCGGACGGCAAGCTGAAGTCATGGCGTGCGGCCGAACGGCTGGGCCTGACGACGCGGCAGATTCGGCGGCTGCGTGAGCACGGCCCGGCGGGTTTGGTATCGGGACACCGATCGAAGCCCGGCAATCGTCGGCTGGACCCAGGCGCCGCCGACCGGGCACTGTCGATCATCCGCGATCGCTACGCCGATTTCGGACCGACGCTGGCCTGCGAGAAGCTCCCGGAATGTCACGGGCGGAGTTGCCTTCCGTCCGGACGCATCGTTGCCGGTTCACATCGACGCCCCGGGCGAGACCGTCATCGCCCGGAGCGCACCTGCCTACGTCGTCACGCTGGCGCTGGGTTCGAGCGCAGAGTGGTTTTCCCCTGCCCCGGGACGGATCTTGAACCAGATCGAGTACATGGCCGGCAGAAACACCAACGTCAGAACCGTTCCGGCGAATGTTCCTCCGATAAGCGTATAAGCCAGCGTGCCCCAGAACACGGAATGGGTAAGCGGAATGAACGCAAGCATCGCGGCGACCGCAGTCAGGATCACGGGCCGCGAGCGCTGCAGCGTTGCCTCCACCACCGCATCGAACGGCGTCATGCCCGCGCGCGCGTTCTCTTCGATCTGGCCGATCAGGATCAGCGTGTTGCGCATCAGGATGCCTGAGAGCGCAATGAGCCCCACCAATGCGTTGATGCCGAAGGCCTGATTGAACAGCAGGAGTGTCGGCACCACACCGATCAAACCCAGCGGACTGGTCGCGAACACCATCATCGTGGCGGAAATCGAGCGCGTCTGAAAAATGATGATGAGCAGCGTCAGCGCGATCATGATCGGGAACAGCGGCGCGAGCGCAGTTGTCGCCTTGTTGGCCTCCTCGATGGAGCCGGCCTCCTCGATCCGGTAGCCGCCCGGCAGCTTCGCGATGATGGGCTGAAGCTGCGCGAGCATCGCGGTCGACACATCGGGCGGTTGCAACCCTTCGGCGATATCGCCGCGTACGGTGATCGTCGGCGTTCGGTCGCGCCGGCGCAGGATCGGATCCTCCATGCGGATGTCGACTTTGCCGACCTGCGAGAGCGGCACCCGCTGCCCTGCGGCGCCGATCAGCGTGAATCCGTCGATCCGTTGCGGGTCGAGCCGGATGTCGCCCGCCGAACGCGCGACGAGCTCCACGGAACGAATGTCCTCGCGCACGTGCGTGACGGGAATGCCGGTCAGCAGGAATTGCAGTTGCTGCGCGACCGAGCTGGACGTCAGTCCAAACGCCCCGAGCCGATTTTGATCGAGCGTGAAATGCACGGTGGGAACGCGCGGCCCCCAGTCGGCGTTCACCGTTCGCATCATCGGGCTGGCGTTCATGGTCCGTTCGACCTGTGCGGCGATGGTGCGCAACGTCTGGGCGTCCGGGCCCATGACCCTGAACGCAACGGGGTAAGGCGAGTAAGGGCCGAACACCAGCTGCGTGACGCGAACCTGCGCTCCGGGCACCAACCCTTCGGCGATGACCTTGCGCAGACGGAATTTGAGCGCTTCCCGTTGTCGCTCGTCATTCGTGCGGATCACGATCTTCGAGAAGGACGAATCCGGCAACTCCGGAGACATGGCCAGATAGAAGCGCGGAGCGCCCTGCCCGATGTACGAGGTCACGATCTTCGCTTCCGGCTGCTTCGCGAGCCATGCCTCGACCTTTTCCGTTGCCGACGCGGTCTGCTCGATCGAAGTCCCATAGGGCATCTGCACTTCGACGAGCACTTCCGGGCGATCGGAAGTCGGGAAGAATTGCTTCTTCACGAGCCCCATGCCCATCACGGCGACCACGAACGATGCCACCACGATCCCGGCGACCATCCACTTGCGCGCGACCACGCGCCCGAGGAAGCGGCGAAAGCGCCGGTAGTTCGGCGTGTTGTAGATCGCCTCGTGGCCGCCTTCGATTACGGCGATGTCGGGTAACAGCTTGACGCCGAGGTACGGTGTGAAGACGACGGCCACGATCCACGAGGTGACCAGCGCGATGCCGACGATCCAGAACATGTTGCTGGTGTATTCGCCGGCCGTCGAGCGCGCAAAGCCATTCGGCATGAAGCCGACAGCCGTGACCAGCGTGCCCGACAGCATCGGTGCGGCCGTGTGGCTCCACGCGTAAGCTGATGCCTGGACGCGGCTATAGCCCTCCTCCATTTTCACGACCATCATTTCGATGGCGATGATCGCGTCGTCGACGAGCAGGCCGAGCGCGAGAATCAGCGAACCGAGCGTGATGCGGTCGAAGCTCTTGCCCGTTGCGGCCATGACGACGAAGACGCCCGCGAGTGTCAGCGGCACCGCCGCCGACACGACGATGCCGACACGCCATCCCATGCTCGCGAAGCTCACGACCATCACCACGAGCAGCGCGACAAAGAACTTCACCATGAATTCGTCGATGGCCGAATGGATGTTGACGGCCTGGTCGGTCACTTTCGTGAGGCTCATGCCCAGCGGCAGCCCGGCATTGATCGATGCGACTTCCGTGTCGAGCGCCTTGCCGAGATTGAGCCCGTTCCAGCCGTCCCGCATCACGACGCCGAGGAGCAACGCCGGTTCGCCTTTGTTGCGAATCTGGAACGTGGCCGGGTCTTCGTAACCGCGTTCGACGGTTGCCACATCGGAGAGCTTCAGTGTGCGGCCCTGAACGACGATCGGCGTGTCACGGATGGTCTGCAGCTTGTCGAAGGCGCCTTCGACACGAATGAAGACCTGCGCGCCCGCCGTATCGATCGAACCAGCCGGCGTGAGAACGTTCTGGTTGTTCAGCGCGGCAAAGATCTCCTGCGGCGTCACGCCGAGCGTCGCGAGCCGGTCGTGCGAAAACGACACGTAGATCCGTTCCGCCTGCTCGCCGATGATGTTCACCTTCTTGACGCCCGGCACATGAAGAAGCCGCTGGCGCAATCCCTCGGCGTCGCGCACCAGCAATCGTTGCGGCTCGCCTTTCGCCTTGAGCGCGAACAGCGCGAACGTTACGTCGGAATACTCATCATTGACGAGCGGGCCGATCACCCCGGGCGGCAGGTTGCCCGCTTCATCGTGCAGCTTCTTGCGGGCCTGATAGAACTCCTCGGGCACGTCCGCGGGCGGCGTACTGTCGAGCAAGGTCACGGTGGTGAAGGCCAGCCCCGGACGCGTATAGGTCTCGCTCCGGTCGTACCAGCGCAGCTCCTGCATGCGCTTTTCGAGCGGCTCGGCCACCTGGTCCTGCATTTCCTGCGCGGTCGCGCCGGGCCATGCCGTAATGACCGTCATCGACTTGACGGTGAATGGCGGATCTTCGGCCCGCCCCAGTTTCAGGAAGGCAATCACGCCGGCGATCGAAATCAGGATGATCAGAAACAGCGTGACCGAGCGCTCCCGCACCGCAAGAGCCGACAAATTGAAGCCGCTCATTGCGCTGCTCCTTGCGTGGAGACGGATGCCGCGGCCAGCTTGTCGTTGGCGAGACGCACGCGCTCTCCGTCGTGCAGCAACTGGGCACCGAGCGCGACGACCTGGTCGCCTTCGCGAAGATCGCCAGTCACCGTCGCACTGTCGTCGCTCAATGCGGTGACACGAACCTTGTGCCAGGTCACACGCGATTGAGATCGATCGACGGTCCAGACGCCGGTGCCCGTGCCCGGATCGAACAAGGCGCCGACCGGCACCACCATGCCGGCCTGTGTCTGGCCGGCATTGCCGGTGAGATCGATGGTCACGGTCGCGCCGAGCGGCGCATTCGAGAGCGCGCCCTCGAGGACGTATCTGGCCTCATAGGTTCGTGTCAGCCGATCCGCAGAATCGGAGAGCTGGCGCAGGACGGCGGGAACGGGCTTCTGGTCCGCGCCGTAAAGCGTCGCCGCGGCAATCGAGCCGGACGCGGGACGCAGCGTCTCGGGAAGCTGGACGACGGCCTCGCGGGGGCCGGCATGCGCGAGCCGCACGACGATTTGTCCCGGCGCGACGACCTGGCCCGGCTCCGCCAGCGTCTCGACCACCACGCCGTCGGCGTCCGCCATGACGACGGCGTATCCGGAAGCATTGTTGGCGAGCACGGCCTGCGCCTGCGCTGCGACGAGCTGGGCCCTGGCGGAATCGGCCGCCGCCTTGAGCTGGTCGTAGGTCGATGCCGACACCGCGCCCGCCCCGACGAGATCCCGATACCGCGCCTCGTCGGCAGCCGTCTGCGTCGCGCGCGCCTGCGCAGCGTCCACGAGTTTCTGCTGCGCACGGGCCTGCAGCCCCAGATCGATCGGATCGATGCGCATCAGGGGCTGGCCGCGCTTGACCGTTTGGCCCGCGTCGACCAGTCGCTCGATGACTTTACCCTGAACGCGGAAACCGAGATCGCTCTGAACGCGGGCGCCCACGACACCCGAAAACGACCGGCTCGCACCCGCCGCACCGTGAACGGCGCTTGTACGCACAAGTGGCGCCTCGGTACGCGGATCAGCAGCCGGATGCTCGCCGCATGCTGCGAGCGCAAGCGAAGCCAGGCCCAATGTGTAGACAAGACGATGGCGCCGGAACATGAGATCCCCTCTCGCAAAGAACAGGAGACCTCATTCTGATACCAGTGACCAAATCAGTCAATAGTCACGGCGAGATTCATGGAGCAAGACTTCTGAGTACCAGGCTCGCGAGTTGGGCCGTCGCCTCTTCCGCGCCATCGAGGTTGTACTGCAGCAGCAAGGGATTGAAGTAAGGCTTCATCACCAGAAAGATCGCATTCACCGCCTCGTCCGGCGGCGTCTTGCGTTCGAATTCGCCGGTTTCTCGTCCGAGCCGCAGGATATCGGCGATGAGTTGCCGGATCTGGTCCTCATAACTCTGGACAGATGGCCAGAGCGATTCGGCCGACACGGCGGCAATATCGTAGAGCTTGCGATCCTGGAAGAAAAGCTGGCCTCCGGTTGAAAGTAAGGTCTTGAACATGCAGCGAAATTTTTCCGTCGCACTGTGCGCGCCGTCGATGTTTTCCCTGACTGCGGCGATCATCGCGGCGAGGCGATTGGCGCAGATGACCTGACCGATCGCCTGTTTGGAGTCGAAAAACTTGTAAATATAGGCTTTTGAAAACCCGATTTCCTTCGCGAGATCGGAGACCGTGGTTTTTTCGTAGCCGTAACGGCTGAAGTATTCCGTCGCGGCGTCGACGATCTGGGCGCGAACTTCGTGGTCCGAGGGGCCACGGGACGAAGAGGTGGAGGGAGTCGGTTTGTTCATGCCTCAAGCTTAGTCCGACGCTCGTCAGTTGACAACGTGTGACCATATTGTATATTGGTCACTATATTTCCCCTCCCGTTGTCGCTCCCGAGATGATCATGCCCTTGCGCCGTCCACTTGTTCTCCTGACTAGCGTCGCCGCCCTTTCGGCGTGCGCCGTGGGTCCCGACTACCGCCGCCCGGATGCGCCGCTGGCGCAGCACTACATGACCCAGCCGCCCGCCCGCGCGGCAAAGGCGCCGGTTGCCGATCTGTCCGCATGGTGGGAAAGCTTCAACGACCCGCTGCTCACGCATTACGTTTCGCTGGCGCTGGCCCAGAACCTGGACCTGGCCCAGGCCGTCGCGCAAATCACTCAGGCGCGCGCGCGCCTCGGCACGGCCAACGCGGCGCTCCTGCCATCGGCCTCGGTTTCCGCGTCGGCGGCACGAGCCTATCAGTCTGTCGATACGCCGTTGGGGCGATTGCTCAATGCCACGCCGGGGTACGAGCGCTGGGGCACCGAGTACGAAACCAACCTGGAGGCCGGTTGGGAGATCGACATTTTTGGCGGTCTGCGCCGTCAGCGTGAAGCCGCGCTCGCCGATTACTCGGCAACGCAGGCGGCGGCAGTCGCTACCCGGCTTGCCGTCGCAGCCCAGACCGCCGATATCTACGTCACGATCCGGGGGCTCCAGGCCCGTCTGGATATCGCGACCCGGCAGGTGCAGACGCAGCAGGCGCTTCTCGCAGACGTGAAACTCCTGTATTCGAAGGGCGCGGCGGCCGACTATCAGGTTCAGCAGGCGCAAGGTGCGCTCGACCAGGTGCAGGCCAGCGTGCCCGTCCTCCTCGCGGCGCTCGATGCGGCGTCGAACGCCCTCGACGTGATGCTCGGTACACCTCCTGGCACGCACCGGGCAGAGCTGGGCTCGCCTTCCCCGATCCCCGTCGCGCCGGCGCTCGCGGAAATGGGCACGCCAGCCGATCTGCTGCAAAGACGTCCCGATCTGATCGCCGCCGAACGTCACCTCGCCGCCGCCAATGCGCGCATCGGCGCTGCGATCGGCGAGTACTACCCGACGGTCTCGCTGAACGCCTTCCTCGGCAGCGCGACCTCGGCCGCCGCCGGTACGTTGTTCTCGGGCGGCGCCAACCAGGCGGCCGGCCTCGTCGGGCTGCGCTGGCGACTGTTCGATTTCGCCCGCATCAGTGCCGATGTCGACGCGGCGAAAGGCGCCGACGCGCAAGCGCTCGCGGCCTATCGGCAGGCCGTGCTCCGCGCCTCCGAGGACGTCGAAAACTCGCTCTCGTCATTGGTGAATCGAGAGGCGCAGGCTGCCACGCTGTCGCATGCCGAGTCGTCGTTTTCCCGCGCCAAGGATTCCTCGATGACCGCGTACCGCAGCGGTGCAGCGAGTTTCATCGACGTATTGCACGCCAACGAGACGCTGCTCCAGGCCGCCGACGCGCGTGCACAGGCACAGACGGAATCCGCTCGTGCAGCGATCTCGACGTTCAAGGCGCTCGGCGGCGGCTGGGACCCGGCATCGCACGATGCGCAGACGTCGTTGAGCTCACGCTGACGCCACCGCCCTGCACTGGCGCGCGCAATGGAGCCTGCGCACGTTCCTGGTTCGCGCAATAGCGCACCGCACCATTGACGTGCGCGTCGCGCCCGCAATCGGAGAGCGTCTCGCGCATCACGACACCAGTCGCGCGCCAGTCATCGAATTGCGCTAAATTGGGCCTGTTTTCATTTGAACCCGCCGTCGGGTAAAGGCACACGACGCCTGTACGGGCGCACTCCAAGGCGCGATGAATGAACGATAGGAATCACGTCGATTTCGGGCAACCCGTTGCAGACGACGCCCTCGCCAAACGGTTTCTACTGCGAGATGCGCCCACCGTGCGGGCCGGCGTTTTCTCCCACGGGCAGCCTATCTCGTTCACACGGTTGACGAACCCCCGGCCTCAACCGGGGCGCTCGCTCACGCCGCAACCGGAGGAAGCCTTTGTCTTTCAGATGCCGCTGATACTGAGCCCCGATCCCGGCCTCCGTTATTCAGGCGGTAACCTCGATGCTTCCGCGTCGTGCAGTCCCGGCAGCTGCTTTCTGCTCGACCTGCGCTCGAGCCCCACGCGCCGTCTCGACATGCCGTTCGATACCATGCGGCTCTATCTGGCCCAGAGCGCGATCGAGGAATTCACCGATCAAAAGCGGCGCCGGCGCATAGGCGGACTCGTGCAGCCGCATCTCGGCGCCAGCGACCCGGTGCTGTTCAGTCTTTCGCATACGCTGCAGGCGGTCCTGCAGCAGCCCGACCTGACGAGTGCGCTGTTCATCGATTACCTCGCGCTGGCGTTTTGCGAACACGTCGTCACACGATATGGCCGAGCCGATCCGGCGCTCCGGCCGCGCCGCTCCGGACTCGCTCCGTGGCAGATGCGGCGCATCGAAGATTATTTCGCGTCCCACCTGCACGACAATCCTTCGATTGCCGATCTCGCGCGCGAGTGCAATCTCTCCACCAGCTATTTCGGTGAAGCCTTCAAGCAGACGACCGGCAGCACACCCCATCAGTGGCTGCTCAAGCGCCGCATCGAGCGCGCGAAATCGCTGTTGCGGGAAACAGATGCGAGCCTGGCCAGCGTCGCATCGGACTGCGGATTTTTCGACCAGAGTCATTTTTCGCGCGTGTTCTCGCGCCTCGAAGGGTGCGGGCCGAAAGACTGGGCGCAGCGGAACCGATAGCGCCGGACAGGTGCGAACGTCGTTATCGGCGCTTGCGCGCTCGCTCGATATGCGTCGACGCGCGACGCACCACCGCCTCTGATCCGAGTCCAACCACTGCCCCGGTGTTCGACGGCCGTCCGCGATTCGTCCATCGAATCGTTGTTTTATACAAGATCGTTCTGGCACCCGACAGGTACGCTTCTCTCACATCGACTCGTCGATGCCCGCGCGGCTCGTCACGGATCGAGCGGGTGGCCGTCGCGGTATGGCCGTTTCTTTTCACCGCACCCGCCGGGATAGCACGCTGATTTGCCCGTAAAGTTTTGCGCGGCCGCCAGCCTGGAACGGTATGGCGCTGCGCCGGTCCGCCCAACCCTCCTGGAGTCGAGGCATGAAAAACCGCGATACGTCTACGCGTCTTGATCACGCAACGGGCGCGCCCGTTGCCGACAATCTGAACATCGAAACGGCCGGCCCGCGCGGCCCCGCGCTGCTGCAGGATATCTGGCTGATCGAGAAACTCGCGCACTTCGACCGCGAGGTGATTCCCGAACGACGCATGCACGCCAAAGGATCGGGCGCGCACGGCGTATTCACGGTAACGCACGACATCACGCGCTACACCAAGGCCAAACTCTTTTCGGAAATCGGCAAGGCAACGCCCGTATTCATGCGCTTTTCGACGGTCGCCGGCGAGCGCGGCGCCGCCGATGCCGAGCGCGATATCCGCGGCTTCGCGGTGAAGTTCTATACGGAAGAAGGAAACTGGGACATCGTGGGCAATAACACGCCCGTGTTCTTCTTCCGTGATCCGCTGCGTTTTCCCGATCTCAACCACGCGATCAAGCGCGACCCGCGCACGGGACTGCGCAGCGCAAACAGCAACTGGGATTTCTGGACGCTTTTGCCGGAGGCGCTTCACCAGGTCACGATCGTCATGAGCGACAGGGGCATTCCGCGCAGCTATCGCCACATGCATGGTTTCGGCAGCCATACGTTCAGCCTGGTCGATGCCGACAATCGGCGGACGTGGGTAAAGTTTCACTTCCGTACGCAGCAAGGCATCGCGAATCTGACGGACGGCGAAGCCGAACAGCTCGTGGGCAAGGACCGCGAAACGCATGGCCGCGATCTTTACGAAAGCATCGAGCGCGGCGACTTCCCGCGCTGGACACTCTTCATTCAGGTGATGAACGACGACGAGGCCAGGTCTCTGCCGTTCAATCCGTTCGACCTGACCAAGGTCTGGCCGAAAAGCGATTTCCCGTTGATCGAGGTCGGCGTACTCGAATTGAACCGCAACCCGGGCAATTATTTCGCCGAGGTCGAGCAGGCGGCCTTCTCGCCCGCGAACGTCGTGCCCGGCATCGGCTTTTCGCCGGACAAGATGCTGCAGGCACGTCTGTTCTCTTACGGCGACACGCAACGGTATCGGCTGGGCGTGAACTTCAATCACATTCCCGTCAATGCGCCGAAGTGCCCCTTCCACAGCTACCACCGCGACGGCGCCATGCGCACCGACGACAACCTCGGCGGCACGCCTTCTTACTATCCGAACAGTTCCGGCGAGTGGGAAGTGCGGCCCGATCTTCACGAGCCGCCGCTGAGAATCGAAGGCGACGCCGCGCATTGGGACCACCGCGTGGACGTCGATCACTTCGCGCAGCCGGGAAACCTGTTTCGCCTGATGAGTCAGGCGCAGCAACAATTGCTGTTCGACAACACCGCACGCCAGATGGCCTCCGTTCAGGCGCATATCCAGGAACGCCACATCCTCAATTGCACGAAGGCCGACCCCGAGTACGGCGCGGGTGTTCGCGAGGCCCTGGCAAGAATCGGGGCGACGACTGCAGCCAAGTAGCCAGCCATTCGCGTGCGGCGTCCGCCACGACGCCGGCGTCCGCTCACATTTCGATGGAGGACCGTCATGTCAGAGTTCATTCAGGATGTCGCGGTGCCCGACAGTCAGCTTGCGCGGGAAATTACCGAGTTCGTGCGCGACACGTCCACCCCGCTGCTCTTTCATCATTCGAGCCGCGTATATTTGTTCGGTGCGCTGGAGGGTGTGCGCCGCGGCCTGAAATTCGATCCGGAACTGTTGTACGCCGGTGCCATGTTTCATGACGTCGGCCTCACCGGAGCGTACAGCAGCGCCACCGAACGCTTCGAAGTCGACGGGGCCAATGCGGCCCGCGACTTTCTCTCGGGCCGGGGCATCGACGCGGCCGACATCGATCTCGTCTGGACGGCGATTGCGCTGCACACCACGCCCGGCATTCCGCGCCATATGCACCCGGTCGTCGCGCTGGTGACCGCCGGGGTCGAGATGGATGTGCTCGGACTGTCGTACCACGCGTTCACGCACGAGGAGCGCGAAGCCGTGACGCATGCGCATCCCCGCCCGCCGCACTTCAAGGAAGAGATCATTCAGGCGTTCTACGACGGCATCAGGCACAAGCCGGAAACCACGTTCGGCAACGTGAAAGCCGACGTGATCGCCGACAAGGAGCCTCATTTCCATCGGGGGAATTTCTGTTCCGTCATCCGCAATTCGGCATGGCCGGGTTGAAGGTGCCGTGTCCCGCGCATCGATGCCCGGCCAGTCGCGCCGCGCCACCCGATCGCGATCGTACGCAGGTCCGCATAGGCAGAAAACACCGGCGATCGCATTGGGCGAGACGGCATGCCGGTGTCCATCAACGGAATCATTCACACTGAGGTGAACATCATGGGCAAGCTTGCACGGAAAGTGGCCGTCGTAACCGGTGCGTCGAAGGGTATCGGTGCCGCCATCGCCAAGGCGCTCGCGGCAGAGGGCGCGTCGATCGTAGTGAACTACGCAAGCAGCAAGACGGGCGCGGATGACGTCGTGTCCGCCATCACCACGGCCGGAGGAAAAGCGGTTGCCGTCGGAGGTGACGTGTCGAAGGCTGCCGATGCAAAAGGCATCGTCGATGCGGCGATCGAAACGTACGGCCGCCTCGACATCCTCGTCAACAACTCGGGCGTCTACGAGTTCGCCCCGATCGAGGCGTTCACGGAAGCGCAATACCGCAGGCAGTTCGACATCAACGTGCTCGGCGTGCTGCTCACCACACAGGCCGCCGTCCAGCACCTGGGCGAAGGCGCCAGCATCATCAATGTCAGTTCGGTCGTCTCGACGCTCACACCGGCGACGACTGCCGTCTACAGCGGCACGAAAGGCGCGGTGGATTCCATCACCGGCGCGCTCGCCCGTGAACTCGGGCCGCGAGGCATTCGCGTGAATACGATCAATCCCGGCGTGATCGTGACCGAAGGCGCGCAAAGCGCCGGGGTGATCGGATCGGAGTTCGAGAGTTCCGCGGTCAGCCAGACGCCGCTCGGGCGCGTGGGCAGACCGGACGACGTTGCGTCGATTGCGGTTTTCCTCGCGTCCGACGACGCAAAGTGGCTGACGGGCGAGCATATCGTCGCCAGTGGCGGCATGCGATGACGCAGGTTCGCGAAACCGCGCACGCAGGTCGGCCTCAAAATCGACGAAACAAGCGTGACGGTCGTTCTGGATTTCTCACGCGTCAGTGCGTCGTCACGTCCAGTTGAAGCGTGACGACCGAAGTTACCGACACGAAACGTCGACGCCCGTACTTTGCAAGTGTGACCTGCATTCGCGGGTCACCTCCCTCTCCCGCTTTTCACGCGTTTTTCGTTCGTTGAACGGTGCGTGGCCGCGGATCGGCGTCAGCACGATCGCACACGCCGGGTTCACGCCGACGTCGCCTTTGACGCTTATCCAATGGCGATCATGAAGCTATGGAAAACACTCCAGGTACCGACGATGTCACGAACGGCATCAGCGACCGGCATCGCTGGGACAGGATTCTCGACGTCCTGCGATCGCCTCCGGCCGCACCGCCCTTTCCGGGAGTGGATGAGCGTGCGTGCATGAGCCACTCAAACCTGGAGGCCGTCCGCATCGTGATTCTCGAGCGCCCGTCAACCGACACCGTTCTCATCTCGTGGAGCAGCTCGACGGCGTGTCGATATGGCGAACAGACCTGGCGGAGAGTTGTTGCCCGAGAGGACGGGGTTTGCATTCTGACGGGCGACTCGATTGCCCGGGGGGATTCGGTCTTTCGTCCAAAGCGCACACGGAATGCGATGTGCAGCAACTCGATGGCGATGATCAAGGCGTCGTCCATCGATCTGCCGCGGTATCGGGTCGGTCAGACATCGGCCAGGTTGGGCGCGGAACCCAAGCCCTCGACGCCAGACCGGCTTGGAGATCGGCACGCAGATGCTCTCCCCGATCTCGAACCGCACCTTGCCCGACTGTTCTCCGAGGCTTGAGTCGGAGGCCGACGTAGGCGAGAAAAAGGAGACGTACGGACCGTTGCGGTGATTGCAGTTCGATTCGATGCGCCAGCAGATGAGCAAGCCCGGGCCGCGGACGGAACAGGAAGCGTATGCAGGTCAGGTCAGACGCGTTTTCGTACTCGCCGGTTTCGATTCATATCGATGCTATTGTGATAAGAAAAGTTATCCGGATAGATCTGATAAACCATCGAAGTACCCGACGTGTCCGAGCACACCATCGCGCGGCATTGACAGCACTTCCTCGCACGAATCCCGGATTTCGCGGCGATTCGACGCGCGGTGTCGCCCGCGATTGCTGCTTTGTTTGCAGCCGCGTCGATTCCCCTTCCGCCGCAACGATCGCCGTCGCGGCCGCCCCGTTCTTTCCCGCATTTGTTCCCGCGACGCAAGACTGTTGGTCCACGGTGGGTGTTCGAACTCCGGCGCGACGCGCCTAAAGTCTGGTCCATCGGATTCATCGATCCGGTCGGCACCGAAGCCGAAAACCAGTCACCTGTCGAGGCATATCATGAGCACATCCAAAGTCATCATCATCACCGGCGCATCGCAAGGCATCGGCGCGGAGACGGTCAACGCATTCCGCGCCCAGGGCCATCGGGTCGTCGCGACGTCCCGTTCGATCGGCGCGTCGGACGATCCCGGCCTGGTCACCGTCGCGGGCGACATCGGCGACCCGGCCGTCGCGCGGCGGGTGGTCGATACCGCACTCGAGCGCTTCGGCCGGGTCGACACGCTCGTCAACAACGCCGGCGTGTTCATCGCGAAGCCGTTCACGCAATACACCGCCGACGACTATGCGGCCATCACCCGCGTGAACCTGGACGGGTTCTTCCACGTCACGCAGCGCGCGATCGCGGCGATGCAGCGCAACGGCGGCGGACACGTGGTCAGCATCACGACGAGCCTCGTCGACCACGCGAACAGCAACGTGCCGTCGGTGCTCGCATCGCTGACGAAAGGCGGACTCAACGCGGCGACGAAGTCGCTCGCAATCGAGTACGCGAAGGCCGGCATCCGCGTGAACGCCGTGTCCCCCGGCATCATCAAGTCGCCGATGCATGCGCCCGACACGCACGCGACGCTCGCCTCGCTGCATCCGGTCGGCCGGATGGGCGAGATGAGCGACATCGTCGGCGCGATCCTGTATCTCGATTCGGCGCCGTTCGTTACCGGCGAGATCCTGCACGTGGATGGCGGCCAGAGCGCCGGGCATTGAGCAGCGACGATGGGAGACTGCGCCGACGCGAACAACGCGAACAACGCGAACAACGCGAACAACGCGAACAACGCGAACAACGCGAACAACGCGAACGGTGAGCGGTGAGCGGAGCGCGGCGGTCCTGCAACGGCGCAGCCGCGCCATTCGCGCCCCGCTCTGCCCCGTTGCCGGCATTCCCCCCGGACGAGCCTAGCGCGCCCGCTTGCCGGGCGCCTGTTGAAGATGTTCGACGAGAAAGTCGACGAACACGCGCACGCGCGAAGACAGATAGCGCGCGTGGGGATACAGCAGCATGAACGGCCGCGACCGGCCGCCCTGGCCGGACAGCACCTCCGTGAGCGTGCCCTCGCGCAGATCCCGGTCGACGATGAAGCGATAGGTCTGGAACAGGCCCGCGCCGCTGCGCGCGAGCGTGACGCCGGCGAGGACGTCGCCCGACGTGCCGTAGCCGCCGGTCGTCGCGACGTCGATTTCCGCCGAGCCGTCGTTGAACAACCACGGAATCGGCCGGCCGCTGCTCGGGAGCTCGAACTGGATGCATTCGTGCGCGTGCAGATCGTCGACGGCGCGCGGCACGCCGGCGCGTTTCAGGTAGCCGGGCGTCGCGACGACAACGAGTTCCGCATCCTCCAGCTTGCGCGCGACCAGGCTCGAATCCGCCGGCGCGCGGCCGCGGATCGCAAGATCGAAACCCTCCTCGGCGAAGTCGATGTTGCGGTTGCTCAGATGCGTTTCGACGCGCACGTCCGGATATCGCTCGCGAAACGCGGGTAACAGCGGCAACACGCGATAGTGTCCGTACGGCGTCGGCATGCTGATGCGCAGCACGCCGGCCGGCGTGGCCTGCTGGCCCGTCGCTTCGCGCTCGGCGTCGACGAGCTGCGAGAGCGCATCACGGCATTGCTCGAAATAGCGCCGGCCGGAATCGGTCAGGCGGATCTGCCGTGTCGTCCGCACGAACAGGCGTACGCCGAGACGCTCCTCGAGGCGCGCGACCGAGCGGCTGACCGCGGCCGGCGTGACGCTCGCAGCCGTCGCCGCGAGCGTGAAGCTGCCGAGTTCCGCGGCCAGGCAGAACAGCTCGATGCTGCCGAGCAGCAGGTCGTCGAATTTTCTCTGCATGGGGCGCTCCTGCTGCTTCGTGCGTGGCGTGGCCGGCAACGTGAACGTAGGCATCACGGAATCGCGCTCGCGGCGAGCCGGCGCGCGCCGTTTCGTCGCGTGACGCTGAAGCAGCGAGTGTGCATGAATCCCGGCCGGGAAACCAGCGTACCGACGACAGTCGCCGGCAACCGTTCGCGCCACATTGCGCCGCGCGCGATTCGTTACATCGCGTGTCGATTCAATTGCGCGAACGATATTTACCGGCGTCGAGCGCCTCAATAGAGTGACTGCCAGAGACCCGTGCGAGTGAAGCTTCCGAGCCTGGGCGCCACTCAATCTTCCCCGAAGGAGCAAGCGATGACGATCGAACAGAAGCTGGCCGAACTCGGCCTCACGTTACCCGAACCGCCGCAACCGCTCGGCAGCTACACGGCCGTCAGCGAAGCCGGCAATCTATTGTTCATCTCCGGACAACTGCCGCTCGTCGACGGCAAGGTTGCCTATACAGGCCGCGTCGGCGAACGGCTGAACGTCGACGACGGGCGGCATGCGGCGCAACTCGCGGCGCTGAACGTGCTCGCGCAGATCCGCAAGCACCTCGGCGGGTTCGAGCGCCTGCATCACATCGTGCGTGTCGAGGGGCACGTTGCGTCGGCGGACGGCTTTTTCGGCCAGCCGGCCGTGATCGACGGCGCATCCGATCTGTTCGCCGCCGTGCTCGGCGACAAGGCCGGACATGCGCGCTCGGCGTTTTCCCAGCGCCAGTTGCCGGCCGACGCAGCCGTGATTCTGGTCGTGATCGCCGAAATCCGGCCGGCGTAGCCGCGTTGCGGTTGCGCGGGCAGCCGCCGTTCCGACGGCGGCCGCCCTGTCCGCGCCCGGAATGTCGCGCGACGCGATCTTTTCGATATAAGGGATGGAACACCGCACATCCTTGCCTGGCAAGGCCGTACACGATCCAGATACATTGAAATACAAAATATCGCATGCGATTTAATCGAATCCGCTTGACGAGGTTCGGCGTCTCGACCAAACTGCATCGCATGCGATCGAATCGCATTAGATAGAACCTTCCAACCTGACGGAGTGAACGATGAGCAAGATCGAAAAAGTGCTGTACACGGGCAAGACGCATACGACTTCCGGCGGCCGCGACGGCGCGGCGCGCAGTTCCGACGGTCGCCTCGACATCCAGTTGTCGTCGCCGGGCACCGCCGGAACCGGCACGAATCCGGAACAACTGTTCGCGGCCGGCTGGTCGGCCTGCTTCATCGGCGCGATGCAGCTCGCGGCACGTGCGGCGAAGGTGACGCTGCCGACCGATCTCGCGGTCGATGCGGAAGTGGACCTGGGCATGGGCGGCAACGCGTACTTCCTGCAGGCCCGCCTGAACGTGAGCGCGCCGGGGCTCGATCGTGACGTCGTGCAGCACATCGTCGACACCGCGCATCAGACCTGCCCGTACTCGAAAGCGACGCGCGGCAACATCGACGTCGAAATCCGCATCGTCTGAACGTTGAATCGGGCGGCCAGGCGCCGCCCTCCCGAATCTCCTGCCATTTTCTTGTCGAGGTAAATGATGAAGACCCAACTGATCGCCGCCCTGCTCGTCGCCGTGTCCGCTGCCGTTGCCGCGCCGGCCTTCGCCAGTGACGCCGTCGTGACGCGTGCGCAAGTGCGTGCCGAACTCGCGCAGCTCGAACGGACCGGCTACCCGCTGAACCGCGCCAGCGACGCGACCTACCCGGACAACCTGCAGGCCGCGCTGACGCAGATCCACGCGGACGACGCGGTGGCCAACGCACCGTCGAACGCGGGCTACGGCGGCGACGCCGTCGCGGCGACGCAGTCGGGCCGACGCGCGGTCGTGCAGATGGCCGAGCGTTCGATCTATTTCGGTCGTTGAGCGCGATCCGCGATTCCGGACGAATCGCGTCGACATGCCGCACACGCCTGAACGCCCCGTTTCTTTCCATTGAATCTGTCGAGGTAAATGATGAAAACCCAAGTGATCGCCGCCCTTCTCGTTGCCGCATCCGCCGCCGTTGCCGCCCCCGCCTTTGCCAATGAAGCCGTCGTGACGCGTGCGCAAGTACGTGCCGAGCTCGCCCAGCTGCAGCAAGCCGGCTATGTGCCGGGCCGCGCGAACGATCCGCACTATCCGGACGACCTGCAGGCCGCGCTGACGCGTATCCATGCGAACGACACGGCCGCAGCGGATACGGCGACGTCCGGTTACGGCAGCGACGCGGCAGCCGGCACGCAGTCGGGTAGCCGTCCTGCCATGCGGGTCGCCGAGCGCTCGATCTACTTCGGCCATTGAATGAAATCGCGATCGGCGCCGGTTGCCGGCGTGCGACGCCCACACTCCGATCACTCTTTTCTGTCGAGGTAAATGATGAAGACCCAACTGATTGCTGGCCTGCTCGTCGCCGTGTCCGTTTCCGCTGCCGCACCGGCATTCGCGACCGAAAGCACCGTCACGCGTGCGCAGGTGCGGGCGGAACTGGCCGCGCTCCAGAAGGCCGGCTACCTGCCGAATCGCCCGAACGATCCGAACTATCCGGAGAATCTGCAGGCCGCGCTGAAGCGGGTGCGCGACAACGCTGCGACAGCGGCCGATACCGACGCATCCGGTTACGGCAGCGACGCCGACGGCGCGACGCAAGCCGGCAGCCGGAACGTCGTTCGCACGGCCGAGCGCTCGATCTACTTCGGTCATTGAGCACCGCGCCGAAATCGACGACGTCATCCATCAAATAAAGCGCATGCGATATAATCGCATGCGCTTTTTGTTCGTCTGAGACCTGAATGGACGATCGCGTCTATGCTGTGCGACGAACGACCTTCAATCAGGGAGCAGGCAATGCGGCAAGCAACGACGGGGAACGAAGGAAGCGGAGCGCATCCGCTCGACAACGCCGTGTGGCATGCGCTCGCCGGCGAGCAGCAGCGTTTTGCGCTCGGCGACGAGCGCGCGCGGCGCTTTCCTCCCGAACTCGCGCCCTTTGCCGGCCTCGCCGAGCGCAGCCCGGCCGCTTTCGACGCGTTGCGCGCATTGATCGACACGCACGGGCCCGCGGCACTGGTCACGCCTGACGAGATCCCGACGCCGGGCGGATGTTCCGTGGTCCGGCGCGCGGTGCTGCATCAGATGATCTGGCAGGGAACGCCTGACGATGCGCAGCCGCTGGAGCATGTCCGGCTGACCGAAGGCGATGTACCGGCCATGCTCGAACTGATCGCGGCGACGGAGCCGGGTCCGTTCGGCCCGCGCACGATCGAATTCGGCGGCTATCTCGGTGTACGGAGAGAAGGACGGCTCGTGGCGATGGCCGGTCAGCGACTGACTGCCGGCGGCCATACGGAGATCAGCGCCGTGTGCGTGGATCCCGCCTTTCGCGGCCAGGGCCTCGCGGCCGGACTGATCCGCGCATTGATCGCGCGGATTCGCGCGCGGGCGGAAACGCCGTTTCTGCATGTGCTGTCGTCGAATCGCGTCGCAATCGAGCGCTATCTGGCACTCGGTTTCACGATCCGTCGCGACATGCAATTGCTGGTGTTGGGGCGTGAGGAAACCGGGACGGGCCAGCCCGAGCGTCAGCCGTAAGCAACCGGGCGCAGCATTGCAAAAGTCGGTCCGGACGGCCGGAAAAGCATGGACATCGTGGAGGAAGCCGGCTGCAATCGCATCGCCGGCTCGACATCGAGCCGGCGGCCAGGCTATTCGTGGTTTACTCGTCGATCGAATCGATCAGGTTGCCGCGCAGCGTGACGATCGCCTTCTGCATCTTCGCGAATTCGTCGGGTTTGAGCCCGGTGGCTTCGACGAGATTCATGTCGAGCCCCTTCTCGCGCACGCGGCGACCGCTTTTCGTCAGGCTCACGACCACCTGACGCTCGTCCGACGGATCGCGGTGCCGTTCCAGATAGCCCATCGCCTCGAGCTTCTTCAGGATCGGCGTCAGCGTGTTCGATTCGAGGAACAGCTTTTCGCCGAGCTGCCCGACCGTCTGGTCGCCCTCCTCCCACAGCGCAATGATCGTGATGTATTGCGTGTACGTGAGGCCGAGCTCCTCGAGGATCGGCTTGTAGGCCTTGCCGAACGCGAGGTTCGTCGAGTAGATCGCAAAGCACAGGAACTCGGAAAGCTTCGGCGTGGCGGGCGATTGGGTTTCGGTCGGTTTCATGAGCATCCTCCATCGACACGGGAGCGTGTCGCAGATAAATGCATTATATATCGCGTGCGATCTTATCGGAAGCATGATTATCGTTTCCGATCGACAGCACGCGACGCGAGCGATGCCCGCTCACGCTCAGGCTCGATCGCCGTCGTTCCGGCCCCGGCGCTCGCCGTGCCGTTGCCGGCTGATCGACAGCAGCGAACACTGCACCGGATGCGCGATTTCGGTCGCGAGGCCGCCCGCGGCGAACAGCAGGATCGTCAGCCAGCGTTTCATGCATCCTCCACGACGGACAGGCTCGCGCCGTCGGCGACGGTCGCGTCGAGCGCATACGGTTCGACGCCTTCGAGGCAGCCGAGATTGACGCGCCAGCACGCGGGATCCTTGCGCGTCTGATGAAACGGGTAGACGCCGCACCGGCTGCAGAAAAAGTGACGGGCCGTGCGCGTGTTGAAACGGTAGGTCGTCAGCGCGTCCTCGCCTGCGACGATCTTCAGGTCGGCGGCGGGGAACATCGGGCTCATCAACGCGCCGCGACGGCGGCAAAGGCTGCAGTTGCAGCGAACGGCCGGCGCAAGCGCGGTCCGGACCTGGAATTTCACGGCGCCGCAATGGCAGGATCCGTTGAACCATGTAGCAGACATGTCGTGCTCCTCGAGAGGTGATGTCTGCTTTATAACGAACCCGGGCGGACGCGTTGTATCGCTCTGTATCCGCGCGGTGCGCAGACACAGAGCATTGCAATTCTGTCGCGAACGGTGCGGATTTCAGCGCCTTCCGGCGCCTTCGGGCACGTCCGCCGCGCGCAGGCGTGCGCGCCGCGTGATCCGGCACTCAGTCCAGCGCGTGCTGCAGCCGCGCAATGGCCGCCCGCGTCTCGCGCTCGAGCGTCGCGAACAGTTCCGCCGCCGGCAGCGACCGCACGAGCGGCGCCGCCTGCCCTGCCCACTGCGCGCCGTAGCCGAACTCGCCCTTCGCCTTCGCGGCCGCATGCAGCGCCTTGCCGGCGTCGTACGCGATCGGATAGGCGGGCGTCGCCGGTGCGTGCGGATCGTCGCCGAGCGCCGTCAGCCGGTTCGCGATGCCGCGCGCGACACGGCCGGAGATCGCGGTCGTGAAGGTCGTGCGGTGCGCCGCGTCGCCGAGGATCGCGCGGCGATAACCGTCGTCGATCGACGTTTCCGGACACGCGACGAACGCCGTGCCGAGTTGCGCGGCCTGCGCACCGAGCGCGAGCGCCGCGGCGATGCCGTCGCCGTCCATGATGCCGCCGGCGGCGATCACCGGCAGCGCGCATTCGCGCACGAGCAGTCGCGTCAGCGCGAACGTGCCGAGCCGGTCGTCGTGCGCCGTCGAGTCGAATACGCCGCGATGCCCGCCGGCCTCGATGCCCTGCGCGACGATCGCATCGATGCCGGCCGCGGCGATCTGGCGGGCTTCGTCGGGATGCGTCGCGGACGCGAACAGCGTGATGCCGGCGCGCTTGAGCATCGCGATCGCCTCGTCGGACGGCAACCCGAAATGAAAGCTCACGACCGCCGGTTTTTCCTCGAGCAACATCGCGAGCATCGCATCGTCCGCGACGAAGCTCGTGTAGATCTCCGACAGCGCCGCCGGCGGCGTCGCGCCGTATTCGCGGAACACCGGCGCGAGCCACTCGAGCCACGCGCGTTCGACCGCGGCATCGGCCCGCGCCGGCTGGTGGCAGAACAGGTTGATGTTGAACGGCCGGTCGGTGAGCGCGCGCGTGTCGCGGATCATCTTGCGCGCGCCGTCGGCGTTCGTCGCGCCGACGCCGAGCGAGCCGAGCCCGCCCGCGTTCGACACGGCAGCCGCCAGCGCGGGCGTGCTGACGCCGGCCATCGGCGCCTGGATGATCGGAGTGCGGACGCCGAGCGTGCGCAGCAGCGTCCGGTTGTCGGTCGGTCGATTCATGTCGTTGCCTCCTGCAACGTCCGGGATCGGAAGGCTCGGGCCGGCTGCCGGCCGAAGCGGCTTGGGTGCGTCCGGCGACGTCGCGGATGCGCGGTGCGTCGCGTGGACCCTGTCATGCGAATGCGAAAGCGGTGCCGGGTTCGGCGGCTGACCAAACGACGACGCGGCCGTCGCGACGCGTGGTTGCGGCGTCGTCTCCGCACGGCGTTCGAACCGGCCGCCCCGCAACTGCGCCCATGCTACGCCAGAGCGCCGCCCGCGGGCCAGCGCGCAGCGCTTCTACCGGCTGCGCACCCGATATGCGAGCGCCGCGCAGGCCGCCAGCAGCGCGGCCGTCACGAAGAACACCGAATGCAGGCCGAGCGCGACGCCGATCTGGCCGCCGATCACCGGGCCGATCACCTGCCCGCCGAACTGCGCGGACTGCAGGTAGCCGAGCATCTGGCCCGTCGCGCGCTCGTCGACCGACTGCCGGACCAGCTTGCCGATCGACGGCAGCAACCCGGCGAGCGTCATCCCCATCAGCACGCGCAGCGCGGCGAGCTGCCACCAGTGCGTGACGAACGCCTGCGGCAGCATCGCGAGCGCTGTCAGCAGCAGGCAGCCGACGATCACGTTCCAGCTGCCGATCCGGTCGGCGAGCGCGCCGAGCCGCGCGGCTGTCAGCATGCTGCCGAGTGCGGAGCCGGCCATCACGACGCCGGCGACGCGCGCCAGATGACTGCCGTCCACGCCGAGCCCGCCGATATAGACCGTGATGATCGGCTCGATCGACATGTTCGCGAGCAGCACCATCATCGCCGTCACGAGCAGCGCGGCGACCGCCACGCGATCGGTGCGCCGGGCCGGGTTCGCCGACGTTGCGCGGGCGTGCCGCGCGTGCGCGTCGGTGGCCGGATCGAAGTCCTCCTTCACGACGACGATCGTCAGCAGCGCGGCGACGGCGATCATCGCGCCACCCGCGAAAAACGTGCCGCGAATGCCGAGCCAGCCCGGCAGCAGGCCGCCGACGAGCGGCCCGACGAGATTGCCCGCGAGCGCGCCGGTCGACAGGATGCCGAGCGCCCAGCCCGCGCGTTCGCGCGGCGCCTGGGTGCCGACCATCACGGTCGACGCGGACGCATAGCCGCCGACGAGCCCGGCGATCAGCCGCAGTGCAACGAGTTCCACCACGTTGTGCGCGACGCCGATCAGCGACATCACGACGGCCATCCCGAGTGCCGCGCGCACGAGCATCGGCTTGCGGCCGAAGCGATCCGCGAGGCGGCCCCACAGCGGTGCGGTGACGGCCGTGCCGAGGAACGTCGCGCCGAACGCGACGCCCGACCACTGGATCACGGCCGACTGCGCGTCGACGCCGAGCTGCCGCACATACAGCGGCAGGAACGGCAGCAGCATGCTGAGACTCACGAGCGTCGTGAACGAACCGAATACGCACACGGCAAGATTGCGCCGCCAGTAGCGCGCATTGCGTTCGGCGTAGCCGGCGCTCGGGCGGCCGGCGTGTGCGGCGGCCGGTGCCTGGGCGGTCGTGCTCATCGCGCCCTCGCCGAGGAGATCACGTCGACCGCGAGCGCCAGCAACAGCGCGGCGGTGCCGACGCCGAACAGCGCTTCGTAACGGCCGCCGCTCGATGCGAACAGGTACGACAGACCGTAGGCGGCGACCGCCTGCATGATCGCGAAGCTGGTCGTCGCGCTGCGCCATGCGCGCTTCGCGACCGACGGATGATGCGCGAGCAGCTCGTTTACGCGGCCCAGCGCGAGCGGCACGATGCCGGGCGTGAACGCGCCGACGAGCAGGCTCGACACGATCAGCGCGGCCGGGCCCAGGCCGAGCAGCGGCAGCGCGACCGCGACGGCTTCGATCGCGAATGCGATCCGCAGTGCGCGGCCGAAGCCCGCACGGTCGGCCAGATGCCCGCACGCGAGCGGCCCGACGATCGCGCCGAGGCCGTACAGCACCCAGTACTGCGCGCCCGCGTCGACGCCCTTGCCGAGTCCGCGCGCGACGTAGTCGACGAGGAAGATCATGTGCGGGACGAGCCCGACCGCGTTGAGCCCGTATTCGACGTACAGCGCGCGCAGGCTGCCGGCCGGCAGGTTGCGCGCGTGCGCGGCATGCGCCGCGGCGGCTGCGGGCCGTGCGTCGTCGGCCGGCCAGCCGCGCCACGCGACGGCGGTCAGCAGTAGCGACACGATCGCGAGCCCGAGCCACGTGACGGTGAGCCCTTGCCGCAGCAGGATCGGCACGATCGTGCCCGATGCCGCGATGCCGAGCCCGATCCCGGTGAAGATGCCGCCGCTCGCGAAACCGCGCCGGGACGGCGGCACGTGCGTGAGGATCGCCGGCGCCGCGAGCACCATCAGCGCCCCGCCCGACAGGCCGGACGCGAAACGCCACACGAAGAACCACACGAACGACACTGGTGCCGCGCACGCGACGAATGCGAGTGTCGCGAGCAGCATCATCGCGCGCAGCACGGCGGTCGAGCCGGCGCGGCGCGCGAGCGTGCCGGCGACCAGCGCGCCGGCCAGATAGCCGCCGAGGTTGGCCGCCCCGAGATACGCGGCGGTGGACGCGGGAAACCAGTGCGCACCGATGATCGCCGGCAAAAGCGGTGTGTACGCAAAGCGCGCCAGGCCGATGCCGATCAGGCTCGCACTGGCGCCGGACACCGTGCCGCGCCACACGTTGAATGCGGGGGCGTGCGGCCGGTCGAGAAGCGCTTGTTGCATGGAGACCTCCCATTCGCTGGGCGGATGCACGCGCATCCGCCGGTTGAAGGAAGTCTAGATTGAACCGGGTATCGGGAGAATCCATGCAGCACGGAAGCCATTCTTCCGCAACGCGATTCAATCTCCGTCGGTGATGGCCGCCAGCTGCGCGAAATGCTCGCGCAATCGCGGCGCGGCGAAATCGACGAACGTCCGCACCTTCGGCACCGACAGGCGTCCGTAAGGCGTGACCAGATGAATCGGCAGTGGCGCGTGCTCGCTGTCGCGCAGCACGATGCGCAGCGCGCCGTCCCGCACCGGCTCCGCGACGTGATACGAGAACAGCCGCGTGACGCCGTGGCCGGCGAGCGCCGACGCAAGCGCGCCGCGGATCGTGTTGACGATGAAGCGCGGTGCGAACTGGACCACCTGCGGCAGCGCCGACGGCGCGGACGGCGGAAAGCTCCACGAATCGAGCCCGAAGTGCGTCATCGAGATGATCCGGTGCCGGGCGAGATCGGCCGGCGCGGTAATCGGCGGATGGTTCGCAAGGTAGTCCGGCGACGCGACGACGACACGCCGCACCGCGCCGACCGGCATCGCGACGAGCGTCGAATCGCTCAGGTGCGCGATGCGCAGCGCGACGTCGATGCCCTCGTCGATCAGGCTGACGGGACGGTCGAGCAGTTGCAGGCGAATCGACACGGCCGGATGGCGGTCGATGAATTCGTCGATGAGCGCACGCAGCACGTCTTCGCCCGCGGCGACCGGTGCGGTGATCGTCAGCAGGCCGCGCGGCGCCGAGCGTTCGTCGGCGATCAGCATGTCGGCTTCCTCGAGATCCGCGAGGATGCGGCGGCACGCTGCCGCATAACGTTCACCGGCTTCGCTCAAACGGATCGTCCGGGTGGTCCGGTACAGCAGCGCGGTGCCCGTGTGTTCCTCGAGAAACGCGAGCGCGCGGCTGACGGCCGCCGGCGAGCGGCCCAGGCGGCGGCTCGCGCCCGCGAGGCTGCCCTCGTCGAGCGTGGCGACGAACACCTTCATCGCATCGATTCGGTCCATGTCGTGTGCGGGGGCGCGTGGGGTCGTGTCGTGGGCGGGAAAAGCCAGCGAGCAGTCTACCGTACGCGCTGCGCAACGCGGGGGCAGCGCGGTCGCGCCGCTTCGTGAAATACTTCGGCCACGCGTCCTTGCGGAACTTCGAGATGACCGACTTGCCTGCCGTGCCCGCGTTGCGTTGCGTCGTCATGCGTTGCGCGTCGGCGTGCGTCGTCGCGTGGCTGGTCGCCGGGCCGGCGATGGCCGGCTCGTCGGCGGTGTCGCCGCCCGGGTTGCCGGCGCCCGCAATCCGCTCGCCGCAACGCATCCTGTTCGTCGGCGACAGCCTCACGCACGGCCGTTACACGCCCGTGCGTTCGTACGGCGCGATGCATGCCGGCCGTCAGGCCGCAGGCGCGGCCGCGGCGCGGGTGATCGACGAGAACTTCGGGCAGACCGGCGCCCGCGCGGAACGCGAGCCGGGCCCGTGGGGCGGGATTCCGGGCATCTTCGCGCGGTTTGCCGTCGAAGCCGGGCTCGACTATGACGTCCATCTCGAAGCGATGTCGGCGACGAGTCTCGCCAAACACGACCGCGTTGCATCGGACGTGATCGACCGGCCCGTCTGGGACGCGGTCGTGCTGCAGGAGTTGAGCGCGAAGCCGCTGCCGTTCGTGCTCACGCATAGCCGTGCCAGCGATCCCGCCGCCTTCTGCGCGAGCGTCGCGAAGATCGCGCGCGGCATTCGCGCTGCTGCACCGCAAGCGCGCGTCTATCTGTACGAAACCTGGCCGGGCGCCGATCTCGCGAAGGCGCTGGCGGGCGAGCCGGGCAGCGCCGGATTTCACGCGCGCTATGTCGAGCGTCTCGCCGAACTCGTCGCCGCGTATCGCGATGCGTTCGAACGCGCCCGCCGCACCGATCCGTCGATCGTGGCCGTCGCGCCGGTCGGCCGCGCATGGCAGCGCGCGTGGATGGCGGGCATCGCCGATCCCGATCCGTATGCGCCGTCGGGCGCCCCGCTGCTGTGGTACGGCATGCGCGCGCACAACGACCCGCCGATCTCGCGGCTCGACTATCAGCATCCGGGCGTGACGGGCGCTTACCTCAGCGCGCTCGTGCTGTTCCAGCAGATCGCCGGCGTCGACGTGCGCACCCTGGGCGCGCGGGAGCAAGCAGCCGCGCAGCTCGGCATCGCGCCGGACCTGGCGGTGAAGCTGCAGGCGGTTGCGTCGGAGACGGTGCGGCATGAACGGGCCGACGTCGGGGGCGGGACCGGCACCGATGCCGGTGCGGCGGCGACGGATGAACGGTCCGATCCGTGCGCGTCGCCATGAGCCGGATGGGCGGACGAGCGGCGGCGCTGCACATTCGGTGCGTCGCAGCGATCGATGAACGCTGACGAATGCAAGGTCCCGCGGCGTCGCTCCGCCGTTCCGTCGCGCGGCGCCGGCGGATTGACCGAGGATACCGAACCGCGCGGTACGCCATCACCATCACCGGCTGCCGAATCCGCGCAGCGCGGCCTATCGTTTTCCCTGCCCTGCCCTTCCAGCTTCGGCTCCCCCTCCGTCCGACGCCCGCCCAGCGGGCGTTTCCCGGCCTTTCTGCGCGGGAAAGGATGCTTGAAGCATCCGCAATTATCGCGTCGCGCAAATTCGCCGACCATGTTTCGGACGATCGGCGCCATCCCGCGCATCCGGCCTTTCGCGGGCCTTGCGGGCACGTGCGCCGCGTCGCGCGACCGGGCCCGTGATGCCGGCCGCGAATAGCCGCGAACGGCCGGGCATCGCGCCACGGCAAATCGATAATCAGGAGACACGATGAACAGCCAATCCCTCGACCTTGGCGGCACCGCGGGCGGACCCGCGTCAGCCGCATCGTCCGCGGCCCGGGCCGGCGCCGATGCGACGGCCCTGCCCGCGCGTGGCATCACGCTCGGCGAATTCATGGACGACCTGCCGGTCGGTGCGCTGCACCGGTTCGTCGTCTGGGTAATCGGCATCGGGCTGTTCTTCGACATGTACGAGATCTTCCTCGTCAGCACGATCGGCTCCGCGCTGCAGCACGAATACGGGCTCAGCCGGCAAAGCGCCGATTTCAAGCTGCTGCTCGCGTCGGCATTCATCGGAATGTTCGTCGGCGCGCTGTGTCTCGGCAGCCTCGCCGACCGCATCGGCCGGCGCAAGGCGTTCCTGATGACGCTCGTCTGGTACAGCGCGTTCTCGCTGATCGGCGCGTTCTCCGTGAACGCCGACATGCTCGTCGCATGCCGCTTTCTCACGGGCATCGGCGTCGGCGCGATCTACCCGGTCGCCGACAGCTTCCTGTCCGAAATCCTGCCGAAGGACAAGCGCGGACGGCTTGCCGCATGGGCCTATACGACTTCGTACGTCGCCGTGCCGCTGGTCGGCTTCCTCGCGCTGTGGCTGAATCCGCTGCACGTCGCGGGCGTGGCCGGCTGGCGCATCATCCTCGCGATCGGCAGCCTCGGCGCCGTGTACGTGCTGCTGGTCCAGCATCGTCTGCCGGAAAGCCCGCGCTGGCTGCTCGCGCAGGGCCGCGCCGCGGATGCGCATGCCGCGGCGAAGCGCTTCGCGGACAGCGCGGGGGTGCGCGTGCCCGACCAGTTCGCGGCATCGGCCGAACCGCAGCGGCCGCTGCGCGTCGGCGAGCGCATCGCGCTGCTGCGCCGCCGGCCGTACGGCGCGCGCTACCTGATGCTCGCGGTATTCCACCTGTTCCAGGGCTTCGGCTATTACGGCTTCGGCACGCTCGCGAGCACGGTCGTCAAGAGCCGCGGGTTCGACGTCACCGACAGCACGCTGTTCATCGCACTGTCGTTCATCGGTTATCCGATCGGCTCGCTGCTGTCGATTCCGCTGCTGAACTGGATCGAGCGCCGCACGCTCGTGATCGTGTCGATCCTCTCGATCGCCGCGTTCGGGCTGTGCTTCGCGTATTCGGGCAATACGGCGCTGATCGTCTGCTTCGGGTTCCTGACGACCTGCGCGTCGAACGTGTTCAGCAACGCGTATCACGTGTATCAGGCGGAGATCTTCCCGGCGCGCGTGCGCTCGACCGCGATCGGCAGCACCTACTCGCTGTCGCGCATCGTCAGCGGCGCGCTGCCGTTCGTGCTGCTGCCGGTGCTGGCCGAGCACGGCGCCGGAGCGATGTTCGGCGTGATCTCGGTCGCGCTCGGGATCGTCGCGGTCACGCTGCGCATGCTCGGGCCGCTGACCACGCGGCGCAGCCAGGACGACATCAACCCGGTATGACGCGGTATGCGGCACGGGGCATGCGCATGCGTGCCCCGTGCGTCGCGCCTGGCGCGCGTTGAACGCAGGTCGCGCATTCTTCGCATTCAGCGCGTTCAGCGCGCCGACATGAAATCGAACAGCTTCGCGATGTCCGTGGTCAGCACGGTGCCGGCCTTCACGCCGACCCACAGCGTGCGCGTCGCCCACGCGTCGTCGAGCGTCACGACGCCGAGCCGCGCCGCGCGCTCGCCCGTCACCGCATCGCGCGGCAACACGCCGATCCCGAGCCCGGCCTCGATCATCCGGCTCACGCCGTCGAAATTCGATACCTGGATGCGCAGCTTCAGCGAGCGCTCGGCCGCGAACGCGGCGTCGGTCATCCGCGCGAGCAGCGAACTGCCGTCGCTCAGGCCGACGTAGTCTTCATCGAGCGTATCCGCGAAGCGGATGCTGTCGCGCGCGGCGAAGCGATGCCCGCGCGGCACGAGCAGCACGAGCTCGTCGCGCCGGTACAGCCGGCGTTCGATGCCGGGCGCCGGCACGTTGTCCGCGAACACGCCGAGATCGGCCTTGCCGGACCCGAGCGCATCGACGATCTCGTGACTCAGCCTTTCCTCGAGACTGACCTTGATGCCCGGGTTGTCGGTCAGGAACGCGGCGAGATCGGCCGGCAGGAACTGGACGATCGCCGACGTATTGGTCCACACGTGAATGTGGCCGCGCACGCCGGCGACGTAATCGCTCATCTCGTGCGCCATCCGGTTCACCTGCTCGATCACCTTCGCCGCATGTTCGAGCAGCGCGCGGCCCGCGGGCGTCAGCTCGACGCCGCGCGCATGCCGGACGAACAGCGCGCTGCCGGTCACGCTCTCGAGTTCGGCGATCCGCTTGCTGACCGCGGACAACGTGAGCTGACCGTGTTCGGCCGCCTTGGTCAGGCTGCCGTGCTCGGCGACGAGAGCGAACACGCGCAGCGACTGCAGATCGAAATGAAGCGGGTTCACCATGACGAGGATCCTGGGGGTGTGCCGTGCGGCGCGTGCGAATGGCGCCCGACCGGCCTGATGCCGATCATACGCCCGGCCGTGAACGCGGCGAAATCGCGCGAAACGATGCAGGACGGCGCGCTCAGCGCGGCGCGATCGCCTGCAGTGCGGCGAGCATCGCGCTGTCCGGTCGCGCGAGATCGTCGAGTACCGTGAAGTGCTGCATGCTCGGCAGCCACGCGCGTGCAACCGGCTCGCCGGCCGTCTCGCATGCGTCCGCGTATTCATGCGCATGGCGCACCAGCTCCGGCAACTCGGCCGCGCCGACCGCGACGACGGTCGGCGCACCGGGGCCGACATGACGCAGCGGGCTGTAGGCGGCGATTTCGTGCGCGGTGAGTCGAAGCTTCTCGCCGAGCACACACAGCGAGATCGGCTCGAGATCGACGAGCGGGCTGATCGCAAGCGCCGACACGACCGCCGGATGCGCGCGATACACGGCGGTCAGGTGACCGCCTGCCGAGTGGCCGCTCAGGTGGATCGGCCGGCCGCCGGTGCCGATGCGATCGGGATCGGCCGCGAGATGGTCGAGCAGCGCGCCGATCTCGCCGACGATGTCGGTCATCGATGCATCCGGTGCGAGCGTGTATTCGGCGAGCACGACATCGAACCCGCGTGCGAGCGGCCCGGCGGCCGCGTACGCGAAATCTTCCTTCGCGCAGTGCTGCCAGTAGCCGCCGTGAATGAACACGAACAGCGGCGCGCCGGGCCGGCCGCAGCGCAGCCAGTCGAAGCGCTGCGCGGGGCGCGACCCGTAACGCAGGTCGCGCTGCGCGGGCGTCGCGGCGTAAAGCGCGGCACTGCGTGCCTGGCAGGACGCGAGTACCGCGGGGAAGTCGGGAATGGCCTTCGTGTTCAGGTAAGCGGCGTCGAGCGCCGCGCGGTCCATGCCGCGATAGAGGATCGTCATTCGGAATGTGCGTGGGTCGGATTGCGGATCTGCGGGACGCGCGTCGCGCCCGCTGCGAAGGCGGCGGACGGACCGGCGCCGATGCACGCCATTATCCGCAGTGCAACGCGGCGCGCCTATCCGGAATCGGCGGGTGCGATACGCGCCTGTCCGCTTTCGGCGGAGGATTGCTGCGTGGCGGGCGCATCGCGCCGGCGCATGCGGAACTGGCAGAACGGACGCGATGCTGCGCCCACGCCGCACGACAGCTCGGCATGACCGCCGCGCGCGCCGTGCAATTCAACGCAACGCAACTCAGATCAGCTCGGAGATCTCGATCAGGTTCAGGTCCGGGTCGCGCACGTACACCGACCGGATCTTCTGTGTCGCACCGGTGCGCTCGACGGGCCCTTCGACGATCGGCCATTCGACGCGGTGCAGATGCGCGATCACGTCGTCGAGCGGCACCGACGCGATGAAGCACAGGTCGAGCGCGCCGGGCACCGGCACGTGCGCCTTCGGCTCGAACTCCGCGCCGCGCACGTGCAGGTTGATCTTCTGGTTGCCGAAGCGGAACGCGAGCCGGCCCGCGCCGAAGGTTTCGAGCTGCATCTGCAGCACTTCGGTATAGAAATGCTTCGTCCGCTCCGGATCGACGCAAGTCAGCACGAGGTGGTCGAGGTGGTCAATCAGTGCCATGTGATTCGCTCCGGTTCGGTTACGACAAAGCCCGCTGCGCCGGCATGTGGCCGGCTTCGGCGCGCGGCGGCGGATGCAGGTCCGAGCGGCGCCCGGCCTTCAGGATCTGGCTCGGCACGTCATGCCCGATCAGCGCGGGCAACCGCGCGGCCGCGGCGAGTACGCCCGCCAAGTCGACGCCCGTATCGTAGCCGTCGAGCGCGAGCATGTGCACGAGCTCCTCGGTGCACGCGTTGCCGGTCGCGCCCGGCGCGTACGGACAGCCGCCGAGGCCGCCGAGCGATGCGTCGAAGCGGTCGATGCCGGCGTCGAGCGCGGCGAGCGTGTTCGCGAGCGCCATCCCGCGCGTGTTGTGAAAGTGCAGCGTGAGCTGCAGCGCACCGAAGCGTTCGCGTGCGCGTTCGGCCAGGTCGCGCACCTGGGACGGATACGCCATGCCGGTCGTGTCGCACAGCGTGAAGCCGTGCACGCCGAGATCCGCGAAGCGCTGCATCCACGCGAGCACGGTTTCCGCACGCACGTCGCCTTCCATCGGGCAGCCCATCGCGGTCGACAGCGACACGTTGAGCGCGACGCCGGTGCCGCGCACCGTGTCGATCACGTCGCGCAGTTGCGCGAACGACTGCTCGCGGGTCATCCGCAGGTTCGTGCGGTTGTGGCTCTCGCTCGTCGACATCACGAGGTTCACCTCGTCGACGCCGCACGACAGCGCGCGTTCCGCGCCGCGCACGTTCGGCACGAGCACCGTATAGACGACGCCCGGCGCGCGCACGATGCCGTGCATCACGGCTTCCGCGTCGCGCAGCGCGGGGATCGCCTTCGGCGACGTGAACGACGTGACCTCGATCTTCGCGTAGCCGCACGCGCTCAACGCGTCGACGAGCGCGATCTTGTCGTCGGTGTCGACGAACGCCGCTTCATTCTGGAAACCGTCGCGTGTCGCGACTTCTTGAATATAAAGTCGTTGGGGATGGGGCTGGTTCATGTCGTCGTCCCGGTCGCAGGTTGGTCGCTTCAGATCACGCCGCGCGTGCGCCAGTCGTCGCGCGTCGCGGCATCGATGCCGATCGATTCGAGTACCGCGTCGGTATCGGCGCCGAGCGCGGGCGCCGGACGCTCGATGCATCCCGGCGTCGCGCCGAGTTTCGGCACGATGCCCGGCACGAGCACGGGCGTGCCGTCGGGCAGCGCGGCGTCGACGATCATGTCGCGTGCGCGGTAATGCGGATCGGCCGCGATGTCCGCGACGTCGTAGATGCGCCCGGACGGGATGCGTGCGTCGTGCAGCGCGGCGAGCGCGTCGTCGAGATCGAGCCGCGCGCTCCATTCGCCGATCGCCGCGTCGATGCGCGCGACCTGCGCGACGCGCCCGTCGTTGTGCGCGAGCGCGGGATCGTCGCCGAGATCGGGGCGCCCGATCAGCGCCATCAGGCGCCGGAAGATGCTGTCGCCGTTGCCGGCGATCAGCGCGTACCTGCCGTCGCGGCAGCGGTACGCGTTGGTCGGAGCGATGCCCGGCAGGCTGCTGCCGGCCGGCTCGCGCACCGCGCCGAACGCCGAGTATTCGGGCAGCAGGCTTTCCATCATGTTGAAGACGGATTCGTACAGCGCGACGTCGACGACCTGCCCCTTGCCGCCCTGCTGTTCGCGATGGCGCAGCGCGAGCAGGATGCCGATCACGCCGTGCAGCGCCGACAGCGAATCGCCGAGCGACACGCCGACGCGCACCGGCGTGCGGCCGGGCTCGCCGGTCAGGTGGCGCAGGCCGCCCATCGCTTCGGCGATCACGCCGAAGCCGGGCCGGTCGCGATACGGGCCGGTCTGGCCGAAGCCCGATACGCGCAGCATCACGAGCCGCGGGTTGATCGCGGACAGCGTCTCCCAGTCGAGCCCCCAGCCTTCCAGCGTGCCGGGCCGGAAGTTCTCGATCAGCACGTCGGTCCCGGCGACGAGGCGGCGCACGACGTCCTGCCCTTCGGGCGTGCGCAGGTCGAGCGCGAGCGAGCGCTTGTTGCGCGACTGCGCGGCCCACCAGACCGACGTGCCGTCGTGCAGCAGCCGCCATTTGCGCAGCGGGTCGCCGACGCCGGGCGGCTCCACCTTGATCACGTCCGCGCCGAATTCGGCGAGCATCCGGCCCGCGAACGGCCCGGCGATCAGTTGGCCGAGTTCCAGCACGCGGATACCGTCCAGGGGGCGCGTCATGACTGTCTCCTGAAAATCGTGTTGTCGATGACGGCGATCATGACGGCGTTCGCATCCGGCGAAAATCGATCGATGCTCAACCAGCCTTTCCTGAACGGAAAGGGACGCGTGGCTCATTTCGCGGGCCAGCACGGCGGCTTCGTCGAGCGCCGCACACGCATCGTCCCAGCGGCGCCCGCGTGCGCCATCGCCTGCAGCACGACGGGGCGCTGCCACAGCGGCTCGTGCGACGGAACAGTGAACCGGGAAGTCGTCGGGCCGGCCGTGCACGGATGGCATCGACGTTTTCCATGCGGGAAAGCGCGCTCGCGCAATGCGCAAGCCTGATCGAATGCGCCGTTGGCAGAATCGTTGCCGTTGCGCGCCCGCCGGGCGCCCGTCAGCGAGGCCCGCCATGTTTTCCAGTTCCTCTCCTGCGCAGATCGTGTTTCTCGACCGCGCGACGCTGTCGCCGCAGACCGTGCTGAAGCCGTTTCCGTTTCCGCACGCGCTGCGGACCTTCGAACGGACGACAACGGACGAAGTGGCCGCGCGTATCGGCGACGCGGACATCGTCGTGACCAACAAGGTCCGGCTCGACGCGACGGCGCTCGACCGTGCGCCGCACCTGAAAATGATCGCGATCGCCGCGACGGGTACCGACATCGTCGATCTCGATGCGTGCGCCGCGCGCGGCATCGTCGTCAGCAACATTCGCGGGTATGCGGTGCGCACCGTACCCGAACACACGTTCGCGCTGATCTTCGCGCTGCGGCGCAGCCTCGTCGCGTATCGCGACGCGGTGCGCGCGGGGCGCTGGCTCGACAGCGGACAGTTCTGCTTCTTCGATCATCCGATCCGCGACCTGGCCGGCGCGACGCTCGGGATCGTCGGCGACGGCGTGCTCGGCCGTGCGGTGGCCGGCATCGCCCGCGCGCTCGACATGCGCGTGCTGTTCGCCGCGCACGGCGCTGCGCGGGGCGCCGGGCATGTGCCGCTCGACACGCTGCTGCGCGACAGCGACGTGATCACGCTGCACTGCCCGCTCACGCCGGCGACCCGCGGCCTGATCGACGCGGCCGCGTTCGCGCGGATGGCGCGCCGGCCGCTGCTGATCAACACCGCACGCGGCGGGCTCGTGGATGAAGGTGCACTCGTCGACGCGCTGCAGTCGGGGCAGATTTCGGGCGCCGGCTTCGACGTGGTCACGCAGGAGCCGCTGCCGGCCGCGCACCCGTTCCACGCGATCCTGTCGCATCCGGCGTTCATCCTGACGCCGCATGTCGCGTGGGCGAGCGACGAGGCGATGCGGGCACTGGCCGATCAGCTCGTCGACAACGTTGCCGCGTTTGCGCGCGGCGAACCTCGGCAGGTGGTGTGACGCCGGTCGCTGCGGACCGAACCTGCGGACCGCGCGAATTCGGGCCGTGCAGTCAGGGCCGTGTAAATGGGGCGCGCAGATCGACCGCGCAAATGGAGCGGCCCCGCTCGATTGCTCGAAGCGGGGCCGACGGAATGGGGGCTGCTTACGCCAGCGACTCGGCACGGTACGGGTTCGTACATCCGCCCTGTCTTGCGGCCGGTTTCCGAATTCCTGATGGGCGCTACTTCAAGGAAATCAGGCCGCCAAATCTGTAGGACGAGTCCAAAACTGATGAAACGGTGCCCAGGACACCGTTCGCTGCCGCGCCGACCGGCGCGCGAGCCTCGACGCGAAGATCGATCAGTAAGCGGACATCTCGACGCAAGGATCGACCTTGGACGGCGAGCAGATGACCGAATACTTGGCGCTTTCGCGCATCAGCGCTTCGCCTTCGTGCAGCGCGATCTTGATCTCGGGGTGACGCTCGTACGCGAGGAATGCGGAGCAGAAGACCGCGGACATCACGACCAGGGAAAACACAAATTTTTCAAGGGATTGGAGACGTTCGGGCATGGTTCGACCTTTCTTCTAGGTCGTGATTATAGCTCGAATTAAGGGTTTTCCCTATATTCCGATCCGCATACCGAGGATGGGTTCGGTCGATACCCGGTCGCGTTTGCGCCCTTTTTTGCCGCTAATCCGGGCCCGAGCACGGGTCGAACAAGATGGGGCACCGCCGCGGTCGCGGCACCGTTCGCGCAGTCCGCCAGCGGTCCGTGGAGAACGGTACGGCTCCGCTCGCCGGGAGCGTCCTCTGAAGAAAGCGCGACGAAGCCCGTCGCCGGCCGCGTCACTGCGGCGCGGATGCGCCGCTCGCCGCGTTGCCGGGCCACGCCTTGCCGATCCTGTCGATCAGCGATTTGGCGGCGCCGGTCGCGATGGCCGCGTCGACGCCCGAGGTCTGCCACGAACCGTCGGCGGCCTCGACGAAGGTCAGGTTCGCGCGCGACGGCGCGTAATCGTGGTTGCGCCACGTGACCACGACGTCGCACGTGTAGGTCCGTTCGCCGACCTTCCTGCAGTCGCCGTCGGGTTTCGCCGAGATCACGTCGGCCGACACGGGCAGCGGCTGGCCGAACAGCGCGTTCAGGCCGCCGTGGTTTTCCGCTTCGAGCGCGCGGCGCACCGCGGCATCGACGTCGCTCGATCCGGGGCCGTCGTGGAGCAGGTTGCAGGCGGCAAGCAGCGTGGCCGCACAGCCGAGCGTGAGCAGCGTGGGAAACTTCATGGAACTCCGCGAATCGGGTGAACGTCGGGCGGCATGCGGCGATGCGAGCGAACGTATCGCCGGGCCGGTACGCTGCGTAGTCTGCAACGTCCGTGCAGGGTTCGCGGTATCCATTTGTAACCAATTGCACGGATGACGCGCGCAAGCATCGCCTGCATCGCTGCGCCGTCGCTGTCCTTCGCGTTGAGTCGCGTTAACGCACGCCGCCACATGTGGACGCCTATTGCCGCTCCTGCTTCACGCGACTCACGAGCTGCGTCGGGCTCACGAACTGCAGCGCGATCACGACCCACACGAGCGTGATGGCCATGTAGATCATCGCCATCGCGTCGATCGACTGCGGCGCGCGCACGCCGGTCGAGAACACCGCGTAATACAGCGCGACGACGAGTGTCTGGGTGCTCGGGCCCGCGGTGAAGAAGGTCAGCTCGAACATCCCGATCGTGCGCACCAGCACGAGCAGCCCGGCCGCGAGCATGCCGGGCACCAGCAGCGGCAACAGCACGTAGCGGAAATAGCGCCACGTGTTCGCGCCGAAGATGCGCGCGGCGGCTTCGAGGTTCGGATCGATCTGCTCGATGAACGGCGTCATCACGAGGATCACGAACGGCAGCGCCGGTACCAGGTTCGCGAGGATCACGCCCGGCAGCGTGCCGGCGAGCCCGACCTTGTACATCACGGTCGCCATCGGGATCCCGTACGTGACGGGCGGCACCATCAGCGGCAGCAGGAACACCAGCAGCGCGAAGCGCTTGCCGCGGAATTGCACGCGCGCGAGCGCATAGGCGGCCGGCACGCCGAGCGCGACCGACAGCAGCACCACCGCGCCGACCACTTCGACCGTCACCCACAGCACGCTCGCGAGCTGGAAGTCTTCCCACGCCTTGGCATACCAGTGCAGCGTGAAGCCCTGCGGCAGCGGCGTGCCGAACCAGCGCGTCGCGACCGAGTTCACCGCGACGGTCGCGATCAGCAGCATCACGTTCAGCAGGAAGAACGCCATCAGCCCCCACACGAGCGCCTTCCATGCACGGCCGGCGAGGCTGCCGCGCAGTTTGCGCGGCTTCATCGCGTTGACTGGCTGCGCGCCGGGCGGGCTGTGCTTCGGCGGCCACGCCGGCGCGGCATGATTGTCGGTCGCCATCAGCCCTTGCCTCCCGTGACCGGACCGGTATAGAAGAAGCGGCGCGCGCCGAGCATCGACGCGACCACCAGCAGCTGCACGAAGCCCATCACGATCGCGATCGCCGACGCGAGCGAATAGTCGTAGCTCTCGAACGCGGCTTCGGCGGCCGCGATCGAGATCACCCGCGTCGGCCCGGCCGGCGCGCCGAGCAGCACGGCCGACGGGAACACCGAGAACGCCTGCACGAACGACAGGCACGCGGCCATCGTGAGCCCCGGCACGAGCAGCGGCAGGTAGATCCGCCGGAACTGCTGCCACGGGTTCGCGCCGAGCGTGGCCGCGGCGCGCGCGAGCGTCGGGTCGATGCCGCTGATGTACGACAGCATCAGCAGGAACGCGAACGGAAAGCCCGACACGATCAGCGACAGCAGCACGCCCCAGTAGTTGTGCGTGAGGCGCACCTCGTCGGTGTACAGGTGCAGCCCTTGCAGCGCCTGCGGGAACCAGCCGTTCGGGCCGAAGTACGTGAGCATCCCGTCGGCGACGAGCACCGTGCCGAGCGTGACGGGAATCACGAGCAGCGTCGTGACGAACTTCTGGTACGGCGAGTTGCGACGCAGCGCGAACGCGACGGGCACCGCGATGCCGACGTTGATCAGCGTCGCCGGCACCGCGAGCTTCAGCGTGACGAGCACGGTCGGCCACATCGCCGTGTCGGTGAAGAACTGCACGTAGTTCGCGAGCACGCCGCCGCCGTTCGTCGGCTGGAACGACAGCACGAGGCCGTACGCGAACGGATAGATGAACAGCGTGACGATGAACGCGAGCGCGGGCGTGACGAGCCACGCCTTCGCGTCGCGCGGCGCGCCGCCGGTCGCGAGCGTGCTCATGCGGCACCGCCCTTGCAAGTGCTGTTTCGACAGTGCCCGACAGAAGCATTCCGTTGCGCAAGAATGTGCGTCCGGCGGGGATGAGGGATGGTTTTCATGCTGGCCTCCCGGGGGCGCGCTGCCGCGCACGCGGCGCCGCGGCCGTTCATCGCGCGTCTCCCGCATAGACGAGCGTGCGCGCCGGGCTCACGCGCAGCCGCAGCCGTTCGCCCTGCGCGAATTCGCCGGCGACGCGCGCCCAGATCGGGCCGAACGGCGTGATCGCACGAATGAGCGAGTCGCGGCCGCCGTATTCGACCGTTTCGACGGTCGCGTCGAATGCGTTGTCGGCCCCTGCTTCCGCGCGCTCGATGTCGTCCGGGCGCAGCGCGACCACGACGTCCTTGCCGTCGAAGCCCGCCATCGGCACGCCGGTGATGCGCACACCCGCGGCGGCGACGTTCACGTAATCGCCGGCCATGCCTTCGAGCGTGAACGGCAGCACGTTGCGATAGCCCATGAAGCGCGCGACGTGCAGGTTGTGCGGGCGCGTGTACACGTCCTTCGGCGACGCGACCTGCTGCACGACGCCCTCCTTCATCACGACGATCCGGTCGGCCATCGACAGCGCCTCGTCCTGGTCGTGCGTCACGTAGATCGTCGCGCGTTCGAGTTGCGTGTGGATGCGGCGGATCTCGGCGCGCATCTCGATGCGCAGCTTCGTGTCGAGGTTCGACAGCGGCTCGTCCATCAGCACCAGCGGCGGCTCGATGACGATCGCGCGCGCGATCGCGACGCGCTGCTGCTGCCCGCCCGACAACTGCCCGGGCAGCTTGCCCTCGTGGCCGACGAGCTGCACGAGTTCGAGTGCCTGCTGCGCGCGCCGCCGCGTTTCCTGCTTCGGCACGCCGCGCATCTTCAGCCCGAAGCCGACGTTTTCGAGCACCGACATGTGCGGAAACAGCGCGTAGTTCTGGAACACCATGCCGAAGCCGCGGCGCTCGGGCGGCAGCACGTCGATGCGCGTGTCGTCGAGCCAGATGCCGCCGCTCGTGAGCGGCTGCAGCCCGGCGATGCAGTTCAGCGCGGTCGACTTGCCGCAGCCCGACGGGCCGAGCAGCGCGACGAACTCGCCGCGCCGGATGTCGAGATCGAGCCCGTTCAGTGCGGCGACCTGCGCGCCCTCCGCATTGGTGAAGCTGCGGCATACGCCGTCGAGCCGCAACCGTTCGAAACTGTGCTTCATTACGCGAACTCCGTCGGCGCGGGCGCCGCGGCGCCCGCGGGTTCATCCGTCATTTCGACTTCTGCGACCCGATCTCGCGGTCCCACTTCTGGAACGCGGCCACCATCGCCTGCGCGTTGAGCGGCTGCACGTGCGGACGTTCCGCGAGCAGCTTCGCGTACTCGGGGCGGCCGAACTTCCTGATCACTTCCTGGCTGTGCGCGGGCGCCATCTCGAGCGTCACGCCCTTCACCGCCGGGCCCGGATAGAAGTAGCCGTCGTCGTAGGTCATCGCCTGCTGCGCCGGTTCGAGCAGGAAGTTCATCAGCTTGAACAGCACGTCGAGCTTGTCCTTCGCCACGCCCTTCGGAATCACCATGTAGTGCGCGTCGTTGACCCACGTCATGTTGTCGAACGCCTGGATCCGGAAGTCGGCCGGCACGATGCCGAGCGCGCGCGGGTTGAGGTCCCAGCCGGTGACGGTCACGGTCATGTCGCGCGTGCCTTCGCCGAGCTCCTTCATCACGGCCGACGTGCCGCCCGGGTAGTACGGCACGCAGTCGTTGAGCTGCTTCAGGAACGCCCAGGTCTTGTCCCAGCCGTTGATCGGATCCTGCGGGTTCTTGTCGCCCAGCACGTACGGCAGCCCCATCAGGAACGTGCGGCCGGGGCCCGAGTTCGCCGGGCGTGCATAGATCAGCTTGTTCGGATGCGCCTTGCACCACGCGAGCAGCTGTTCGGGCGTCTTCGGCGGGTCGGCGACCTTCGCCGGGTTGTATTCGAGCAGCGGGCCGGCCGGCATGTAGGTCACTTCGAGGCCGAAGCCCTGCGCGACATCCTGCATCTTGCGCGGGCCGGGCGCGTACCGGTCGAGCACGCCGGGGAACGCGCCCGCGTTGTCGGGCAGCAGCTTCAGCCACAGGTTCTGCTCGATGCCGGCGGCCAGCGCGTCGGTGCCGGTCAGCACGAGATCGATGTCGGCGCGCCCCGCCGCCTGCATCGCCTTGATCTTGCCCGGCAGCTGCGGCGCGGGCGCGTTCGTGAACGTGACGTTCGCGACGAGATTCGGGTTCTTCTCCTTGAACGCCTCGATGGCCTTCTGCGTGAGCTGCAGGTTGCCCGCGACGTCGACGACGTTCAGCGATACGGGTGCGGCAACGGCTGCCGCGGCCGACAGCGTGAAACCCAGCGCGAGTGCGATCCGGCGCACACGGCGAGCGATCGGGGTGGCGTTCATGTCTCCTCACTTCGGTCGGTGGATGGGACCTTTCTTTTCAGGAAATCATGACGGCGTTATACGATGTCGGTCAACAAAAAACCGACTGGCGCGGGGCGGGAATTTCCCTAACAGAACCCTTCCGTTTCCCGAGGATTTGTAGATTGAGCGATTTCGCGGCGCGACACGGCGACGGGCACGCGGCGTGTTAGGACGTCGTATGTCGCTGGGCGCTCAAATGGAATCGGTTCACGTTGACGCGCCGGCAGGGAATTCATGCGCGGCGCGTTGCCGATGGCGCTCAGGCCGCACCGAGCGCGGTCACCTCCCCGATCAGCCGCTCCGCATCCCGCCACTCGCCGTACCCGGACGCCGGATTCAGATGCCCGACTTCGCCGAGATCGACGAGCTTGCTGCCCCACCCGGCCGCCAGCAGTTCGACGCGTTCGAAGCGCGCGAGCGGATCGTTGCGGCTCGCGGCCACGACGCTCGGAAACGGCAACCGCCCGGTCGGTACCGGGGTCCAGCCGTTCGCGGCGATCGCGTCGGGCGCCGGATAACCGGCGGGCATCGGCGTATCGAGATCGGCCGGCGCCGCGAGCAGCGCGCCGTGGATCTTGCGCGTGGCCTGCCGTGCCCAGTGCACCGTGATCATCACGCCCGCGCTGTGCGCGACCAGAATCACGGGGCCGTCGATCGCGGCGAGCGCCGCATCGAGTGCCGCGACGCGCGCGGCGCGGCTCAGCTTGTCGGCTTCGAGCGGCGCGACGGACCGTGCGTTCGGCAGGCGTCGTTGCAGATGCGTCTGCCAATGGTCTTCGACGTGATCGCGCAAGCCGGGCACGATCAGGATGGTGGGCGCGGTCGCCAGGGTCATGCAGCCTCCGGGTGGGTTCGGTTCAGGAAAGGTGGGACGCGCGCCGTTCGCGTTCGACGCTCGCGAGATCGGCCGCGTAGCTCGCGCGTCCGATCGCGAACAGCACGGCGGCCGCGAGCGGCACGACGGGAATCCATTGCAGTGCGCCGACGAGGCCGGCGCGATCGGCGACCCACCCCGTCAGCAGCGGGCCCGGCGCCATGCCGAGCAGGTTGTTGGCGAGCGTGAGCGTCGCGAACGCCGATGCATGGATCGCGGCGGGCGTCAGGTTCGCGACCATCGCGCCCGATGCGCCGGACGCGCCCGCACCGACCAGCATGCCCGCGCAGATCAGCGCGAGTTGCAGCGGCCCGGGCGGCAGCCGGAACGCGGCCGCGAGGCACACGCCCGTCAGCACGCAATACGCGATCGCGGTCAACCACTTGCGCTTGCCGTCGGTTTTGCCGACACGGTCGGTGACGATCCCGCAGCCGACCATCCCGACGCCCGACAGCAGCACGAAGCCGGCCGCAAGCACCGCGGCGCGGTCCGGCGCCATCGCGTAATAACGGTTCAGGTAGCTCGGCAGCCACGCGAACAGCGCGCCGGGCACGAACAGGTGCAGCCCGCTGCCGACATACGCGCAGATCACCGAACGCGATGCGAACAGCCCCGACATCAGCGCGCGCACGCTGCCGCGCAGGTCGCGCGGCGCATCGGCATGGGGCCGGCACGGTTCGACGCGGCAGGCCGCGAGCCGCCGTTCGGTGACCACGCCGCGGTACGCGACGAGCAGCACGATGCCGAGCGCGGCCATCACGCCGAACGACCAGCGCCAGCCGAGATGCGCGCCGACGAGGCCGCCGAGCGCCATCCCGAACACCGAGCCGAACGCGCCGCCGGCCATGAACGCGCCGGTAAGCGTCGCGCGCAGGCGCGCCGGAAAGATGCTGAGGATCAGTGCGACGCCGACGCTGCCGTACGCGGCTTCGCCGAGCCCGACGAGGCCGCGCGCAACCAGCATTTCCGCGTAGTTGGTCGACAGCGCGCAACCCAGTGTCGCAATGCTCCACAACGCGGCCATCAGGACGATGCTGCGCACGCGGCCGAAGCGGTCGGCGAGCACCGACAGCGGGAACGTCAGCAGGCCGACCAGCAGCGCGACGACGCCGGAGAGCGAGCCGAGCTGCGTGTCCGACAGTCCCCACGCGTGCTTGAGGAGCGGAAACACGGCATTGAGCACCTGCCGCGACATGTAGTCCGACAGCAGCAGGCCGACGGTCAGCCCGAACACGAGCCAGGCATAGGCCGGCGCGCGCCGCCCGGTGGCCGCCACGTCCTGCAGCGACGGCTCGACGTGATGAATCAGCATGCGTGTCTCCTCCGGCACCGGTGCGGCAACGCGCCGGCGCGGCTTGCGCGGCCCCGCTCCGTTCGTCGGAGCTTGCCTCGCGCACTGCGCGAGGGTGGGTGCGGCGCCACATCGATCGGCGGGCGGCGCTCGCGGGCCGCCCGATTGCACGGTCGCCCGGTGCGTCAGGCCGCGCGCAGCGGCACGCTCAGCTGGCCCGGCCGGCGGTTCGGCGCCATCCCGAGCTGCGCGAGCGTCTCGTCGACGCCGTCGTACTGCACGCCGATCCGGTAGATCGCCTTCGCCTCCTTGCCGGTGGCGATCTCGCGCCCGAGTTCGCGCGCGATCCGCGCGCACTGCTCGACCTGCTGCACCGACGTCATCCGGTTGCCCTTCTGGTCGATGATCGTGTCCTCGATCCCGCAGCGCGGATGCAGGCCCAGCGCCATCGCGACAGTGTTGATCGGCAGCACGTTCTTCATCAGCGATTCGAGCGTGATGCACGCGCCGTCCGGGCAGCGCCGCACGAATTCCATGAAGTTGTACGGATTCGGGCCGTCGAAGCCGCCGCCGATGCCGACCCACGTGACGTTCAGCGGCCCGCGATAGACGCCGCGGCGGATGATCCGCTCGAGCGTCTCGAGCGCGTGCATGCCGGTGAGCTGGAAATGCGGCTGGATGCCGGCCGCCTGCAGCCGGCGCAGGTGCTCGTCGACCCAGCCGGGGCCGGCCGGCACGGTCATCTCGCGGTACGCGTCCCACAGCGCGGCCTCGTTCAGCGACGTGCCGGCGATGTCCTTGCGGTTCATCAGCTCGGTGATGTTCATCTGCACGGTGTTGATCGCGACCGTCACCTGGTCGGGCTTCGGCGTCAGCTCGGCGAGCATGTGGCGCGTGTCGTCGGACAGCCATTTCGCCTCGGCGCCGTCGCCTTCCGGCGCGAACGAGATCGAGCCGCCGACCTGCAGGATCATGTCGGGCACCGCCTCGCGCAGCCGGCCGAGCAGCTCGTTGAATTTCGACAGCCGCTTGCTGCCCTTGCCGTCGAGCTCGCGCACGTGCAGGTGCAGCACCGTCGCGCCCGCGTTGTAGCAGTCGACGGCCTTCTGCACGTGCTCGTCCATCGTCACCGGAATGTCTTCCGGAAAGTCGGCGGGCATCCATTCGGGGCCGTACGGCGCGACCGTGATGACTACCTTGTCCTGGTTTTCCGGGTGCAGCGAATCGTCGAGAAATTGCATGTCGTCCTCCAGTGGGAATCGTTTTAGTGCAGGCGTACGGGCGTGCGTATCCCGCCGCGCCGGGCGGCTGGCCTGGCGCGTCGTGTACAGGGTTGCGAGTCGGTTAAGGTGCGGGCGCGCTCAGAACGGCACGTCGCCGACGATGCCCGCGCGCTCCATCCTGCGCACGCACGGCGGGTAGTCCATCACCGCGTAATGCTGGGTGCTGCGGTTGTCCCAGATCGCGACGCTGTTCTTCTTCCAGCGCCAGCGCACCTGGTATTCGGGGATGTAAGCCTGGCTGATCAGGTATTGCAGCAGCTGGCCGGCGCCCGGATTCGCGTCCTGCCCGACGCGCACGCGCCCGGGCGTATGGAAGTTCGTGAAGTGCGTCGTGAACGCGTTCACGTACAGCACCTTCTCGCCGGTTTCGGGATGCGTGCGCACGACCGGATGCTCTGCGTCCGGATACTGCGCTTTCAGCGCGAGGCGCTTGTCGACCGGCATCGCCGCGCCGAAGCTCGCCTCGATGCTGTGGCGTGCGCGCAAGTCTTCGATCTGCTGCTTCACGTGTTCCGGCAGGTTCTCGTATGCGAGCACCATGTTCGCCCACATCGTGTCGCCGCCAACCGGCGGACCCTCGATGCAGCGCAGCACACAGCCCAGCGGCGGCGCCACGCGCCAGCTCGCATCGCTGTGCCACGCATTCTCGTAGCGGTCGTTCGGCTGGTCGGGCGACTTGTAGATCCGCACGAGCCCCGGGTGCTCGGGATCGCTGCCGGCGACCGGATGATCCTCGAGCTCGCCGAAGCGGCGTGCGAACGCGACGTGCTCGGCGCGCGTGATGTCCTGGTCGCGCAGGAACAGCACGCGATGGCGCAGCAGTTGCGTGCGGATCTCGGCGAACAGGCCGTCGTCGTGCACGGCGTCGGCGAGGCTCACGTCCAGCAGCTCCGCGCCGATCGCACAGGTCAGGGGTTCGACTCGCATGCGCGTCTCCTCAGACGATGAATACCGACGAGCCGGTCGTCTTGCGCGACTCGAGATCGCGGTGCGCCTGTGCCGCGTCCTGCAGCGCGTAACGCTGGTTGATCTCGATCCGGATGCGGCCGGCCGCGACGTGCGCGAACAGCTCGCCGGCCAGGTCGTTCTTCTCGGCCGGATCGGCGATGTAGTCGGCCAGCGCCGGGCGCGTCAGGTACAGCGAGCCCTTCATCGCGAGGCGCTGCGGGTCGAACGGCGGGATCGGGCCCGACGCGGTGCCGACGCAGACCATCAGCCCGCGCCGCTTCAGCGAATCGAGCGAGCCCTCGAAGGTGTCCTTGCCGACGCTGTCGAACACGACGTCGACGCCGGCGCCCTCCGTCAGTTCGCGCACGCGCTTCGCGACGTCCTCGCGGCTGTAGTCGATCGTATGGTCGCAGCCATGCGCGCGGGCGATCGCGGCCTTGCGTTCGCTCGACACGGTGCCGATCACCGTCAGCCCGAGCAGCTTCGCCCATTGCGACACGATCAACCCGACGCCGCCCGCGGCCGCGTGCAGCAGGATCGTGTCGCCCGGCGCGAACGCGTGGATGCGGCGCAACAGGTACGCCGACGTCAGGCCGCGCATCGTCATCGCCGCGGCCGTTTCGCAGGCGATCCCGGCCGGCAGCTTCACGAGCGGCGCGGCGGCGATCAGCCGTTCGGTGCTGTACGCGCCGAGCGTGTTCAGGAAGCCGGTGTAGGTCACCCGGTCGCCGGCGGCGACGTTCGTCACGCCGGGGCCGACGGCCTCGACCACGCCGGCGGCCTCGACGCCGATGCCGGCCGGCAGCGGCACCGGATACAGGCCGCTGCGGAAATACGTGTCGGCGAAGTTCAGGCCGACGGCCTCGTGCCGCAGGCGGACCTGCCCCGCGCCCGGGTCGCCGACTTCGACCGCTTCCCAGCGCAGCACGTCGGGGCCGCCGGTTTCGTGGAATCGCACTGCATGTGCCATCTGGTTCTCCGTAGGATTTCAGTCGGATGCGCGTCACGCATCGTCGGGTTCGTCCGCGCCCGGCGTCGTCGCGGCTGAGCCGCTCGCCGGAGGCGCGTCCAGTTCGGTCCAGTCGGCGTCGCTCAAATAGCGCCGCGCGGCCGGGAAAATCACGCCTTCCATGCGCCCCATCTGCTCGAACGCGCCGCGCGCATAGTCGGCGAGCGCGGCATCGAACGCGGCCGACGGCAAGCCGTCGGCGGCGAGCCGCGCCAGCGCGTCGAGCGCGTGCGCATCGCGGCGCCGCTGGCGGTCGAGCTCGTCGAGTTCGGCCGCGGTGCTCTCCGCCCGTCTGCGCAATGCCGCGCACAGGCGTGCTTCGGCGGACGGCCCGGAACGCGCGTCCTGCAGCGCCGCGAGCGACGCCAACGCGGCGTGCACCGCCAGCGTGCGGGCCGCGTCGGCGGCCGGCCGCGTTGCCGAGTCCGGGTCTTCGCTCGCGAGCGTCGGCGCCTGCAACTGCGTCAGCGCCTGTAACTGCGCGCCGAGCGCGCGATGCGCGGCGAGACAGCGGGCCATCACGCGCGCCTCTGCCGGCGCACGCCGCGCCGGGCACACGAGCACCGGCACGCCGCTCGTCGCCAGCAGCAACCGCCGTTGCGCGGCCGCGCCGGCATCGGCATCGTGCGGCAGCGCCGCGACGCCGATCAGGTCGCAGCCGAGTTCGCCGGCGAGCGTGGCGGGCGACGTGCCGCCGGCCGCCGGGTGGCCGGCCCCCGGATCGCCGGCCGCCGGATGGCCGGCCCCCGGATCGCCGGCCGCCGCGATCGCATGGGACAGGCCCTGCGCCCGGGCGGCGGCTTCCACTTTCGCACCGTGTTCCGGCATCCGCGCTCCGGATAAACGCGAGTCGGAGCCAGGCGATTGCGGCGCCGCGCCGGACAGCACGAACGTGACCCGCGCGCCGACCGCACGCGCCAGTTCGAGCGCATGGCCGATCGCGTCGATGCCGCCGGGCACGCCGTCGACCGTCACGAGCAGATGGCGATACATCGTGCCGCTCCGTTTATCCGGCGCTCGGCGCGCTGCAGCGCGCGCCAGTCGATACGATGTTCATGGCCCCCTCCCCGTTGCATTGGTCAATCGCGTTCGTCACGCCTCGGAACCCATGCTATCGGCCGGGCGGCGGCGCGGCCCCACTCGCCGCGGGGGGGATTGACGCGCGAACGCGGTTCGGCCGATCCTTCCCCCCACGCCCACCCCGGACGCCGGCCTGCACGGCAGCGCCGGATTCCGACTGCTGCCCCGATGGCTCACCCACCCGAACGCGCCGACGCGCCCCCGACCGAACTCGTGCTGAAGACGACCGCGCCGCGCGTGCCGGCGCAGTTGCTCGCGCGCGCGCGGCTGAGCCTCGCCGCGGCGGCGTTCGACGCCCGGCCCGTCACGCTCGTGCAGGCGCCGGCCGGCTACGGCAAGACCTCGCTGCTCGCGCAATGGCGACGCGAATCGCTCGCGCTCGGCCGCGCGGTCGTGTGGCTGTCCGCCGACGAGCGCGACGACGCGCCGCGCCTGCTGCAGGGGCTCGTGCAGGCGGTGCGCACCGGTTGCGCGCGACCCGCGTTCGGGCGCCTGATTCCGGACGGCGCGGCCCGCGCGCTGGAGGGGCTAACCGCGTGGCTGGCCGAGGTCGCGCAACTGTCGATCGACGCGCTGCTGATCGTCGACGATGCGGAGCGGCTGCCCGCCGCCGGCCTCGACGCGCTGACCTACGTGCTGCACAACGCGCCGCAGAACCTGCGGGTGGTCGTCGCGGCCCGGCGCGGGCTCGATTACGCGGCCGGCGACCTGCTCGCCGGCGGGCAATGCACGCTCGCGGGCCCCGACTGGCTGCGCTTCACGCTCGACGAGACGATCGCGCTGGTCGGCGCGCGCTTTGCGCAGCGGGTCGACGCCGACGCGTGCGCGCGGCTGTTCGAGCGCGTCGACGGCTGGCCTCTCGGGCTGCAGCTCGCGATGGCCGCGATGGCGCGCTCGGCCGATCCGCGCCAGGCCGTCGATGCGCTCGCCGCACGCATGGACGGCACGCGCGACCGGCTCGTCGAACTGCTGCTCGCGAATTTGTCGGCTGACGACACCGCGTTCCTGACCCGCACGAGCGTTGCCGACCGCCTGCATCCGTCGCTGTGCGCCGCGCTGCTCGACGACGCGGCCGCCCCCGACCGGCTCGCACGGCTCGCGCGCGACACGCCGCTGTTCATCGCGTCCGACGCTTCCGACTGGTGCCGGCTGCATCCGCTCGTGCGCGATACGCTGCGCGACCGTCTGACGACGAGCGCCGAAGCAGACCGCAGCGCGCTGCACGCACGCGCGGCCGCGTGGCTCGACGCGCACGGGATGACGGAGGAAGCGGCGCGCCACGCGTATGCGGCCGGCCAGTTCGAGACGGCATACGCGCTCGCGCAGCGCTGCCTCGAGGACGCGATCAAGCAGGGCCGCATCAACGACGTGCTCGACTGGCTCGCGCTGCTGCCCGATGCGGAACTCGACAAGCGCCCGACGCTGCGGATCGCGGTCGCGTGGGCGCTGGCGCTCGGCGAGCGCCATGTCGAGGCGCGGCGCCAGATCGCCGGCATCCTGGCCGACCCCGGCACGCCGGCCGCGATGCGCTACGAATGCGCGCTGATCCTCAGTGCGGCCGCCTACTACGCGGACGAAATCGACCATTTCGTCGAGCTGTTCGAACCGTGGGCCGACTTCACGCCGCCCGCGGCGACGTGGCTCGCGCAGATGCATGCGAACCGCCTGTCGGCGCGCGCGATCATCGTCGGCGAACCGGCGCAGGCGCGCCGCTTCCAGCAGGCCGCGCCGCGCGGCGCGACCGCGGCCGGGTTCGGCTACGTCGCGCGCTGGGGCGAGCTGATCACCGGCCTGAGCTACCTGCGCGAAGGCCAGATCCGGCTCGCGGACGACGCGTTGTCGCCGGCGCTCGCCCGCGCGGAAGCCGATCTCGGGCGCCGCCATCCGCTGACCTGCATGCTTGCGGCGATGTGCGCGGCGATCGCGTACGAGGCCGATCGCGTCGACCAGGCCGCCGCGCTGCTCGCGAACCGGCTCGACGTGCTCGAGCACGCGGGCACGCCCGACACCGTGCTGCTCGGCTACCGGACGGCCGCGCGCATCGCGCTGCTGCGCGGCGTCGAGCATCGCGCGATCGACCTGCTCGAGGCGCTCGACGCGATGGGCGTCGCGCGCCGGCTGCCGCGCCTGTCGGTCGCGAGCCTCGCCGAGCAGGTGCGCATTCACGCGGCGCGCTATCGCGAGGCGACCTGCCATGCGCTGGTCGAGCGGATCGATGCGATCGCCGCGGCCGAGTTTCCGTCGCACGGGCCGCTGTGGCGGCGCCCCGTCGTGCTGCTGCAGGCGATGGCGCACGCGGGCGCCGCGCTTGCCGCGCGCCGCTGGGACGATGCATGCGCGGCGCTCGACGAAGCCGCCGTGCTGGCCCGCGAAATGAGCATGGGGCGCGAGCGCATCGAGATCATGGCGCTCAGCGCGTTCGCGCTCGAACAGTCCGGGCACGGCGGCCGCGCGCTGCTCGACGAGGCGATGAACCTCGCGGACATGTTCGGCCTCACGCGCACGCTCGCCGACGCGCATCCGGCCGTCGCCGACTGGGCGCGCCGCATCGGCGACGAGACGGCCGCGGGCGACGGACCCGCCCGGCCCGCACAGCCGCAGCCGCGCATCGTGCCGCCCGCGCCGCGCAGCACGGCCAGCCCGCGCGCGGTGCCGAGCGTCGTGCTGACGCCGAAGGAGCGCGCGATCCTCGAACTGCTCGCGCGCAACCTGTCGAACAAGGAGATCGCGGTGGCGCTCGCCGTCGGCGAGGAAACCGTGAAGTGGCACCTGAAGAACCTGTTCGGCAAGCTCGACGCCAGCTCGCGCAAGCACGCGGTGCGCCGCGCGCTGGTGCTCGGGTTGCTCGAAAGCGCGCCTTGACGCGCGCGTTGCCCGCCTGCGCACGTCCGAACCGGCCTCAACTCGCGTCAACTCGCCTTAACTGGCCTTGATCGGCCTTGCCCGGCCGTTGATGACAACCGCGTCACCAGGGCTTCCCTCCGATTCTCCGCAACCCTGCCCCCCGCGCATGGGGGGGAGCGGCCGCGCGCCGTTGCGTAGTCTTTCCGCACGGCTCGCACCGGCGTCGCACCCGGCGCCCTCCCGCCTGCCTCGATGCTTCCCCCGCTTCACCCGCCCGGGCTCGATCCCGTGCGGTCCATTACGATCCTGGAGACTTCGATGAAGACGAAACTGGCCGCGCTCGCGGCGCTTGCCGGCAGTGCGGCGCTCGCGCACGCGCAATCCTCCGTCACGCTGTACGGGGTGGTCGACACGGGCCTGCTGTACCAGAGCACGTCGGCCGCGTCGTTCGGCCCGAGCGCGCCGAACACCGGCAAGGTGTTCCGCATGAAGGACGGCGGCATCTATTCGAGCTTCTGGGGCATCAAGGGCAGCGAGGACATCGGCGGCGGCTACAAGGTCAACTTCAAGCTGCAGGGCTCGTTCGACAGCGGCACCGGCAGGATGCAGCTGAGCGACACGCCGGGCGCCGTCGCGATCTTCAACCAGGTTGCGTCGCTCGGCGTGTCCGGGCCGTTCGGCACCTTCACGGCCGGCCGCCAGATCGTGCCGATGATCTACGCGATGGCCGACACCGACGTGCGCAACGCGCAGTTCTTCGGCAGCGTGCTGACCGCGTGGCTCGGCCTGAACACCGCGGCCGGCTGGCCGGGGACGAGCACCAACGGCGCGATCGGCGCGCTGTACGACAGCAATGCGCTCGTCTATCAGTCGCCGACCTTCGCGGGCGCGTCGATCGCGCTCGAATACGCGCCCGGCGGCGTCGCCGGGCAGTTCCAGGGTGGCACGCGCGAATCGGTCGTGCTGCGGTATTCGAACTACGGGCTCAACGCGTCGGCCGTCTACTACAACGGCCACGACACGAATCCGGCGCCGGGTGTCGCGCCGACCGGCGTCGACAACAACCGCTTCATCTACGTCGGCGCGAAATACACGATCCGCGATTTCTCGGTGTCGGCGTCGTACGGCAACGGCAGGAATCCGTCGCATGCGGACAAGGTGAACCTCGACATGCTGTCGGCCGGCGTCGGCTATCGCTTCACGCCCGCGTTGCAGGTGACGTCGGCGGTGTATTACCTGAAGGACCGCAACCGTTCGGAAAACCGCTCGACGGCCGTCGTGCTCACGGCCGACTACAGCCTGTCGAAGCGGTCGATGGTCTATGCGCAGGTCGGCCACGTGAACAACCGCGGCACGATGAACCAGATGCTCGTGTACGGGCAGCCGGTCGCGCCCGGGGTCGGCACGACCGCGGCGATGGTCGGGCTGCGGCACAACTTCTGACGATGCGGTGCGGTGTGGCACGGGTGCCGCAGCGCGCAGGGCCTGGCGCGATGTCCACAGGCACCCGTTCGCGACACGTCGATGCGTCGTCTGTTGAGGCGGCTGACCGAAACAGGCAGGCGCGCTGCGCGCGGCGGCGCACCGACACGACGCGCGGCCGCCGTCTGCAGCGATCGCGGGGATCGGCTACAGTGGGCGTCTTCGGCGCGCCCCGCCCGCCGGTCGATGCGTTCGTCCCGTTCCTGCCGCCGTGTCAGCGGCTGCCGGCGACGCGTAGCAGGCCGGCGGGGCGCGGATCCTCAACGTTGACGAACGAACCCCCATGCCCGATCTGTCCGCCTTCCCGATCACGAAAAAATGGCCGGCCCAGCATCCCGACCGTCTCCAGCTGTACTCGCTGCCGACGCCGAACGGCGTCAAGGTCTCGATCATGCTCGAGGAAACCGGCCTGCCGTACGAGCCGCACCTCGTGCGCTTCGACACGAACGACCAGCTGTCGCCCGAATTCCTGTCGCTGAACCCGAACAACAAGATCCCGGCGATCATCGATCCGAACGGCCCCGACGGCCGGCCGCTGGCGCTGTTCGAATCCGGCGCGATCCTGATCTATCTCGCGGACAAGACGGGCCAGCTGATCCCGAAGGATCCGGCGGGCCGCTACGAGACGATCCAGTGGGTGATGTTCCAGATGGGCGGCATCGGCCCGATGTTCGGCCAGGTCGGCTTCTTCCACAAGTTCGCGGGCCGCGACTACGAGGACAAGCGTCCGCGCGACCGCTACGTCGCCGAATCGAAGCGCCTGCTCGGCGTGCTTGACGCGCATCTCGCGAACCGCAAGTGGGTGATGGGCGATACGTACACGATCGCCGACATCGCGATCTTCCCGTGGGTGCGCAACCTCGTCGGCTTCTATGAAGCGGGCGACCTGGTCGGCTTCGGCGAATTCAAGCATGTCGCGCGGGCGCTGGACGCGTTCGTCGCGCGTCCGGCCGTCGCGCGCGGGCTCGACATCCCGGCACGCGGCTGAGCCGCACGGCGGGCGCACCCGGTGCGGCCCGCCGTCTGTCCGGCCCGCCGCATCGCGCGGCGGGCGGTTCACGCGCTGCCTTGCGCGCGTTTTCTTTCGGTGTTTCCATGTCCCGCTCGTCGCGTTCGTTCGACGTGACAATGCGGCGGCGCTACTTTTCGGTCGACGCCGACACTTCTCCTCCCAATCCCGCCAGCAGCTTTTCGAGCAACGCCGCAAGTTGCGCCTGCTCCGCCTCCGACAGCGCGGCCAGCATCGCGCGCTGATTGTCGACGTGCGCGACCACCGCATCGTCGATCAGCGCGCGGCCGGCGTCGGTCAGCGCGACGAGCGTGCCGCGGCCGTCGGCCGGGTTCGGCCGGCGCTCGACCCAGCCGGCCTTCTGCAGCCGGTCGATGCGCGCGGTCATCCCGCCCGACGACATCATCAGCGCGTCGTACAGCGCGGTCGGTGTCAGCGCGAACGGCGCGCCGCTGCGCCGCAGCGTCGCCAGCACGTCGAACTCGCCCGGCTGCATCCCGTAGCGCGCGAACAGCGGATTGAGACCGTCGCGCGCGATCACGAGCGCGGCTTCCTGCAGCCGTCCCATCACGAGCATCGACGACGCATCCAGATCCGGACGCTCGACGCGCCATTGCGCGAGCGCATGCGCGGCTCGATCCATTAACCCTCCTCGGCTCACCAGTTATCTTGACGTCGAGATAAATACGCATTTATCTTGATGTCGAGATACTTTACATGAAAATGCACGGCACGCAGGACGGAGGTGTCGTGCACCGATATCGAGGGCCACTCCATCATGAATCGCTTCACTTCCCCCGGCTGGCGGCTGGCCGCCGTCGTACTGGTCGGGTTGAACCTGCGGCCCGCGCTGGCCGCGATCGGTCCGCTGCTCGACATGATCCAGCGTGCGACCGGCATCGGCGATGGCGCGGCGAGCCTGCTGACCACGATCCCGATCCTGCTGATGGGCCTGGGCGCGCTCGGCGCGCGGCGGCTGCAGCGCGTGACGGGGATCGCCGGCGGCGTGTGGCTCGGCGTCGTGCTGATCGGGCTCGCGTGCGCGTCGCGCTTCGGCGCGCAGCACGCGTGGCTGCTGCTCGCGAGCGCAGGTTGCGCGGGCATCGGGATCGCGATGGTGCAGGCGCTGCTGCCGGGGTTCGTGAAGGCGCATTTCGCGACGCGCATCGGCGGCGCGATGGGCGTCTATTCGACGTCGATCATGGGCGGGGCGGTGCTCGCGAGCGTCGTCGCGCCGTTCGCCGCGGCCCGCTGGGGCTGGCTGGTCGCGCTCGCGGGCTGGGCGCTGCCGGCCGCGGTCGCGGCGCTCGCGTGGCCGCTGGCCAGTCGTGGCGGCGACGCACCGGCGTCCGGGCCGACGGCTGCGCCGTTGATGCAGGCGCGGCCGTCGCGCTCGCCGCGGGCCTGGCGGCTCGCGATGTTCTTCGGGATCGCGACGGGTGCCTACACCCTCGTGCTCGCATGGCTGCCGCCGTACTACATGCGGCTCGGCTGGTCGCCGACCGCGGCCGGCAGCCTGCTCGGCGGCGTGACGCTCGCGGAAGTCGTCGCGGGGCTGGCGATCTCGGCGACGATCGACCGCCTGCCCGATCGCCGGCCCGCGCTGCACGCGGCGATCGCGTCGCTGTTCGCCGGATTGCTGGTGATGCTGGCCGCGCCGGACACGCTCGCGATGCCGGCCGCGCTGCTGCTTGGCGCGGGGATCGGCGCGCTGTTTCCGCTGTCGCTGATCGTCACGGTCGATCATGCGGCGACGCCGGCCGATGCGGCATCGCTGACCGGGTTCGTGCAGGGCGTCGGCTATCTGGTCGCCGGGTTGTTTCCGTTCGCGGCCGGCATCGTGCGCCAGCATCTCGCGGATCTGACGCCGGCATGGATCGCGATGGCATGCCTGTGCGTCGTGCTGTTCGCACTGGCGGCGGGCTTCGCGCCGCAGTTTGCGCGGCGTGTCGCGCGTGCGTAGCGCCGGTCAGGCGCGGCACGTGAAGGCGTCGACCCGGTTCGTGGCCGGCGCGCGGTTGCCCGTTGCCGGTTCATGCAGTGCCGTTCGACGATGGACATCGATCGGCGGCCCGGTTCGCGCGGTTGCCCGTTGTCACCCGGTCGCGCCGGTTCACGCGGAGAGCGCCGCTCGACGATGGGTATTGATCGGTTGCCCCGCTCGCGAGGCAACCCATTGTCGCGATGCCTCGCAACGCGAAGTGCGTTGCGTTCGGTACACGCGTCATCACCCCCCGCTCGCGTACAGCGTCGAATCCGCGAACCCTTCCGCATCGAGCACGCGCCCGATCAGGATCAGCGCGGTGCGTTCGATCTGCGTGCCCTGCACCTTGGCGACGATGTCGGCCAGCGTGCCGGTCACGCGCTCCTCGTCGGGCCAGCTCGCGCGATAGATCACGGCGACCGGGCACGCGGGCCCGTAATGCGGCAGCACTTCGTCGACGATCCGCGCGAGATGCCGCACGCCGAGGTGAATCGCGAGCGTCGCGCGATGCGCGGCGAGCGCGCCGAGCGCTTCGCCTTCCGGCATCGTCGTCTTGCCCGCGAAGCGCGTGAGGATCACCGTCTGCGCGACACCGGGCAGCGTCAGCTCGACTCCGAGCGTCGCCGCGCAGGCGGCCGTGGCCGTCACGCCCGGCACGATTTCATAGGGAATCCCGAGCGCTTTCAGCCGGCGGATCTGTTCGCCGATCGCACCGTACAGCGACGGATCGCCCGAATGCACGCGCGCGACGTCCTGCCCTTTCGCATGCGCGTCGGCGAGCAGCGCGACGATCGCGTCGAGGTCGAGCTCGGCGGTATTGACGACCCGTTCCGCACGATGGCCGTCAAGCACGGCCGGCGGCACGAGCGACCCTGCATACAGGATCACCGGGCACGTGCGCACGAGGCGCTGGCCCTTTACCGTGATCAGCTCCGGGTCGCCGGGGCCCGCGCCGATGAAATACACCGTCATCAAAAAATCTCCGTCAATTCATGGGACAGCCGGGTTGCGTGGCATCAAGCACGCGCGGCCGGGTCGAGCGCATCGAGCAGCGCGGCGGCCGAGTCGAACACGCGGTCGGCGTCAGGCAGCGGCGGCCGGCGCAGCATCACGACCGGCAGCCGGCGTTCGCGCGCGACATCGAGCTTGGCTTCGGTCGCGGCGCCGCCGCTGTTCTTGCTGACGACGACGTCGATGCCCGCGAGCGCGAACAGCGCGCGCTCATTTTCGAGCGTGAACGGCCCGCGCGCGGCGACGATCTGCGCGCGCGCGTTGCCGGGATGCGCATCGAGGCAGCGCACCAGCCAGAACTGGTGCGGCGGGATCGCGTCGAGATGCGCGAGCGGTTCGCGGCCGAGTGTGAACAGCGGCCGCCGGAACGGCGCGAGCGCGGCCTCGATGCCGGCCCAGTCGTCGACCATCCGCCAGTCGTCGCCGGGTTGCGGCGCCCACGGCGCGCGGCGCAGCGCCCACAGCGGCACGCCCGCGTCGCGCGCGGCGGCCGCCGCGTTCGCGCTGATGCGCGCGGCATACGGATGCGTGGCGTCGATCACGAGGCCGACGCCGGCACCGCGCAGATACGCGGCGAGCCCCGCCGCCCCGCCGAAGCCGCCGACGCGCACGTCGCAGCGCAGGTCGTCGGGCACCTTGCCGAGACCCGCGAGGCTATAGACGTGCCGCGGACCGAGCGCGCGTGCGATCTTCAGCGCGTCGCCGGTGCCGCCGAGCACCAGGATGCGCGCGCTCATCGTGCGATCCCGACGAAGCGGCCCTGCCGGTCGATCGCGAACATCTCGACGGCGACCGATGGCGGCACGATGTCGCGCGCGACCCGCAGCGCGTGCGCGCAGACGAGGTCGCCGAGCGGCACGCCTTCGGCCTGCGCGAGCTTCAGCGCTTCCTGGCTGGTGTTCGCCGCGCGCATCGCGGCCTGCAGCGCGTCGTTCGCGCCCGCCTCGGCCGCCCACTGCGCGAGCAGCGGCAGGTCGATGCTCGAATGGCGGCTGTGCAGGTCGAGATGGCCGGCCGCGAGCTTGCTGAGCTTGCCGAAGCCACCGCACATCGACAGGCGCGCGACCGGCGCGCGGCGCAGGTGCTTGAGCACCGCGCCGGCGAAATCGCCCATTTCGATCAGTGCCATGTCGGGCAGGCCGTAGTGCGCGCGCATCGCATCCTCGCTCGCGTTGCCGGTGCACGCGGCGATGTGCGCGATCCCGTTCGCGCGCGCGACGTCGATGCCCTGATGGATCGACGCGATGTACGCCGAGCACGAGAACGGCCGCACGATGCCGGTCGTGCCGAGAATCGACAAGCCGCCGACGATGCCAAGCCGCGGGTTCATCGTCTTCAGCGCGAGCGCCTCGCCGCCCTCGACGCCGATCGTCACGTCGAAGCCGCCCGTGTAGCCGTATTCGGCCGCGAGCGCGTCGAGGTGCGCGGTCATCATCTGGCGCGGCACCGGATTGATCGCCGGTTCCCCGACCGGCAGCGTGAGCCCCGCGCGCGTGACGGTGCCGACCCCCGGCCCCGCGTGAAAACGCACGCCGGGCGCGGCGGCGAGCGCGACCCGCGCGAAGATCAGCGCGCCGTGCGTGACGTCCGGATCGTCGCCGGCATCCTTGATCGTGCCGGCTTCCGCGCCGTCGGCCGTGGCTCGGCAGAACGCGAGCCGCATCATCACGCGCTGCCCCTTCGGCAACACGATCTCGACCGCATCGTCCGCGCGGCCCGCGAGCAGCACGCGTGCGGCGGCGAGCGACGTCGCGGTCGCACAGCTGCCGGTCGTGTAGCCGAAGCGCAGCGGTGCCGGTTGTTCGGGGGTTTCGTCGCGCATCAGGCAGGGTCCGCGAGGTCGGTCGCCGTGGAAGCGGGCTTGTGCACGTCGTACAGCGTGACGGGCAACGGCTGCCGCCATGTGTCGAAGCGGCCGAGCGGCTCGGCGTGCGCGAGCGATACGCGCGTGAGCGTGCCGCCGTGCGCGTCGCGCCACGCGGCGAGCGCCAGCTCGCCCTGCAGCGTGACCGCGTTCGCGACGAGCCGGCCGCCGGGCTTCAGCGCCGACCAGCACGCGTCGAGCACGCCGGGCACGGTCGCGCCGCCGCCGATGAAGATCGCGTCGGGCGCGGCGAGCCCCGCGAGCGCATCGGGCGCGCGCCCGGCCACGAGTTGCAGGCCCGGTACGCCGAGCGCGTCGCGGTTGTGCTCGATGTAGCGCTGCCGCTCCGCATGCGACTCGATCGCGATCGCCTGGCACGACGGATGCGCGCGCATCCACTCGATGCCGATCGAGCCGCTGCCCGCGCCGACGTCCCACAACAGTTCGCCGGGGGCAGGCGCGAGGCGTCCGAGCGTCAGCGCGCGCATGTCGCGCTTGGTGAGCTGGCCGTCGTGGCGGTACGCGTCGTCGGGCAGGCCGGGCGTGAGTGCGCGGCGCGGCGCATCGGGGCCGGCCTGGCAGTCGAGCGCGACGAGATTGAGCGCGGCGGTTTCGTCGATGTGCCAGTCTTGCGCGAGCCCGTCGATGCGCCGCTCGAGCGGGCCGCCGAGGTGCTCGAACACGCTGAGGCGCGTCGGGCCGAAGCCGCGCGCGGCGAGTTCGGCGGCGACCGTGGCCGGCGTGCGGCCGTCGGCGCTCAGCACGAACAGGCGCCGGCCCGGCAGCAGGTGACGCGCCAGCGTCGCGAGCGGCCGGCCGACGAGCGACACCGCGCCGACGTCCTGCAACGCCCAGCCGAGCCGCGCGGCTGCCAGCGACAGCGACGACGGTGCGGGCAGCACGCGCCATTCGTCGGGGGACAGTTCGCGCGCGAGCGTCGCGCCGACGCCGAACAGCATCGGGTCGCCGCTCGCCAGCACGCAGACGGGCGAACCGCGCTGCGCGAGCAGGCCCGACAGGTCGAACGGCGACGGCCACGCGGCGCGTTCGGCCGGCAGCCGCGCGGGCAGCATGTCGAGGTGCCGCTTCGCGCCGACGACCCGCTTCGCCTCGAGCAGCGCGCGCCGCGCGCCGCGCCCGAGCCCCGCGTAGCCGTCGTCGCCGATGCCCACTACCGTCAGCCACGCCGTCATGCACCCTTCCCCTTCGTCCGATTCCATCGAGTCGCCGCACGGCGGCCGTGAAGGCGCCGGTGCGGCTGTCCGCATTGCGAAAGTCGGCATGGTACCGTGTTCCACCGCGCGTTTCATCTGCGAGCCCGCCGACGCCGGGCCGCGTTTCGCGTCGTCCACGGCGCCTGCCCGACGGTCGCCCGGCGGTCGCCTGGGGGTCCCGAAACGCCGGTGAAATCGGGTATCCTACGGCCGTTCGTTCGCCGGTGCCCTTCGGGGCCGAAGAGGGAACACAGGGCGCGCCTCGCGCCGCTGTGGCTGCCCCCGCAACTGTAGACAGCGAGCCGATCTCCCCCCTCATGCCACTGGTTTCACCGGGAAGGCCGGGAGCCGGCGCCGACCTGTCAGCCAGGAGACCTGCCGGCCTGAAAGTGCGTGCGTGCCAGTCGGCGTCGGGCGGGGTGTACCGATGCGTTGGCCGCGGCGCGACACTGTCCCGGTATCCCGTTGAGATCCGCCCCCGATTCGAATCCTGCTTCGCCCGTCGTGCGCCCTTCGGCTTGCCCGGGGCTCGTGCGCGTCGTCGCGGCCGCCGACGGCGGGCTGTGCCGGATCAAGCTGCCGGGCGGCCGGCTCGACGCGCGGCAGGCGCGCGCGATCGCCGCCGTCGCGCGTGCCTGCGGCTCCGGCGCGATCGACGCGACCAATCGCGCGAATCTCCAGTTGCGCGGCATTCGCGACGGCACGGCCGATACGCTGGTCGACGCGTTGCTCGACGCGGGCCTGGGCCCACGCATCAACGCGGGCGAGGCCGCTGACGACCGCGCCGCGCTCGCCGCAAGCGACGACGTCCGCAACCTGATGCTCAGCCCGCTTGCGGGGCGCGATCCCGACGCGCTGCTCGATAGCCGCGCACTCGCGCTTGCGCTGCTCGACATGCTGACGCACGAGCCGCGCCGCGGCGAACTGTCGCCGAAATTCTCGATCCAGCTCGACGGCGGCGAATCGGTCGCGGCGCTCGATCATCCGCACGACATCTGGCTCGCCGCGTGGCGTCGCGGCGACGGCGCGGTCCGCATCGCCGCGGGCCTGGCCGGCTGTCCGCCGGTCGCGCCCGGCGATCCGCCCGCCGCGTTCGACGTGGCGCCGGACCAGGCCGTCGCGCTCGTGCGCGCGTTGCTGCTGGCGTTCCTCGATCTCGCGCCGGCCGACGTCACGCGGATGCGCGCGTGCCTCGCGACCGGCGGCGCACGCGCGTTGCGCGAGCGTGCGCAGCATTACGTACCGTTCCCGCTCGAAGCCGATCCGGCACTGGCTGGCTGGCGGCGCACGCAAGCGGATGCCGCGCTGCGTTTCGGCGCACGGCCGTCGCGCGACGCGGATCGCTGCAGCATCGGCGCGCAGTTCGTGCTCGGCCGGCTCGACGCGTCGCAACTGGAACGGCTCGCGGCACTGGCCGACGCCGACGGCGACGGCACGCTGTCGATGACGCCGTGGCAAGGCGTGTTCGTGCACGGCGTGCGGCACGAACGTGCGCCGGCCGTGCTCGACGCGCTGGCGTCGCTCGGGCTCGTGTGCACGACATCCGACCCGCTGGCGGCGCTGGTCGCCTGCACCGGCAGCGCGGGCTGCGCGAAGTCGCGTGCCGATACGAAACGCGATGCGCTCGCGCTGGCCGCGCGCGTCGGCCATCCGGTCGACGTGCACCTGACCGGCTGCGAGCGCCACTGTGCGCTGCCGCACCCCGCGACGCATACGCTGGTCGCGGTCGCGCCCGCGCGCTACGACCTTTACCGGCGCGACGCCGCCGCGGGGCTCGGCGCCCCGCTCGCGCGCCATCTGACGATTGACCAGGCCGCGGCCCGACTGACGGGCGCGCGCCACAGCCAGGACACCACCGATGCTTGACTACATTCGCGACGGGCAGGAAATCTACCGCCAGTCGTTCGCGACGATCCGCGCCGAGGCCGACCTGTCGCAGGTTCCGCCCGATCTCGAGAAACTCGCGGTGCGCGTGATCCACGCGTGCGGGATGGTCGATGTCACCTACGACCTGCGCTTCTCGGCCGGCGCCGGCACGGCGGGCCGTACGGCGCTCGCGGCCGGCGCGCCGATCCTGTGCGACGCGAAGATGGTTGCCGAAGGCATCACGCGCGCGCGGCTGCCGGCCGGCAATCGCGTGATCTGCACGCTCGGCGAACCGGAAGTGCCCGACCTCGCTCGGCATCTCGGCAACACGCGCTCGGCCGCGGCGCTCGAACTGTGGCGCCCGCATCTGGCCGGCAGCGTCGTCGTGATCGGCAATGCGCCGACCGCGCTGTTCCACCTGCTCGACATGATCGACGCCGGTGCGCCGCGCCCCGCGCTGATCCTCGGCTTTCCGGTCGGCTTCATCGGCGCGGCCGAATCGAAGGCGGCGCTCGACGCCGACAGCCGCGGCGTGCCGTACGTCGCGCTGCTCGGCCGGCGCGGCGGCAGCGCGATGGCGGCCGCCGCGGTCAACGCACTCGCGACGGAGGCCGAATGACGGCCCCGCGCGGACGCCTGTTCGGGGTCGGCGTTGGCCCCGGCGATCCTGAACTGATGACGATCAAGGCGCTGCGCGTGCTGCAGGCCGCGCCGGTGGTCGCGTATTTCGTCGCGAAGGGCAAGAAGGGCAATGCGTACGGGATCGTCGAGGCGCACCTGCGCGACGCGCAGACGCAATTGCCGCTCGTCTATCCGGTGACGACCGAGGCGCTGGCGCCGCCGCTTTGCTACGAGACCGTGATTGCCGACTTCTACGACACGGCGGCCGAGATCGTCGCGTCGCATCTCGATGCCGGGCGCGACGTCGCGGTGATCTGCGAAGGCGACCCGTTCTTCTACGGGTCGTACATGTACCTGCACGATCGCCTCGCGCCGCGCTACGACACCGAAGTGATCCCGGGCGTGTGCGCGATGCTCGGCGGCACGGCCGTGCTCGGCCAGCCTCTCGTCTATCGCAACCAGAGCCTGTCGGTGCTGTCCGGCGTGCTGCCGGAGGACGAATTGCGCGCGCGGCTCGCGCAGGCCGACGCTGCCGTCGTGATGAAGCTCGGCCGCAACTTCGACAAGGTGCGGCGCGTGCTCGACGAACTGGGGCTCGCGAAGCGCGCGCTGTACGTCGAGCGCGCGACGATGGCGGCCCAGCGCATCGTGCCGCTCGACGAAGTCGATCCGATGGCGTCGCCGTATTTCTCGCTGCTCGTCGTCCCGGGGGAAAAATGGCAAGGATGACGACTCCGCCCGCGATCGTGATTCTCGGCGCGGGCGCGCTCGATACCGCGCGGCGCATCCAGGCGCGTTATCCGGGGGCCGCCGTGCACGGGCTCGCGTCGCGCGTCGAGGCTGACGTGCCGTTCGACGAACTCGGCGCGCACCTGCGCGAACTCTACGCGCGCGGCTTGCCGATCGTCGCGCTGTGCGCGGCCGGCATCGTGATCCGTTGCGTCGCGCCGGCACTCGCCGACAAGGGTGTCGAACCGCCGGTACTCGCGGTCGCGGAAGACGGGTCGGCCGTCGTGCCGCTGCTCGGCGGGCTGACGGGCGTCAACGTGATCGCGCGCGAAATCGCCGAATGCCTCGGCGTCGCGCCGGCGATCACCACGAGCGGCGAACTGCGCTTCGGCGCATGCGTGCTCAACCCGCCCGACGGCTATGCGCTCGCCGATCTCCAGCAAGGCAAGCGCTTCGTGTCCGACCTGCTCGCGGGCGCGGCCACGCGCGTCGACGGCGCGGCGCCGTGGCTCGACGACGTCGCGCTGCCGCGCGACGACGCGGCCGCGCATGCGATCCGCGTGACGCCCGATGCGTGGCGCGGCGCGCGCGACGAACTCGTGATCCATCCGCGCAGCGTGGTGGTCGGCGTCGATGCGCGCGGCGTGCGGGCCGATGCGGCGCCGTCGCTTGCCGAACGCATCGACGCGCTGCTCGACACGCACGGCCTCGCGCGGCTGGCGCTTGCCGCGCTCGTCGCACCGGCGACGTTGCTTGGCGATGCACGGGTCGAAGCCGCCGCGCGGATGCTGGAGGTGCCGCTGCGCTTCGCCGATGTCGAAGGCGATGGTGATAGCGAAGGCGAAGGCGATAAGGCCCGCGCTGGCAACACCGCTGCCGCCACCCTGCTCGCCCGCACGTTGCGCGTCGCGCATACGCTGCGCGCAGCGACCGATGGCCTCGCGTGCGCGGTCGCTGCCGAGCCCGTCGACCCCGCCACGCTCGGCCGTGCACGCGGCCGCCTGACGGTGCTCGGCCTCGGCCCGGGCGACGCCGCATGGCTCACGCCCGCGGCGCGCAGCGCGCTCGCGGACGCCACCGATATCCTCGGCTATACGACCTACGTGACGATGGCCGGCCCGTTCCTCGCGGAGCAGCGCGTGCACGGCACCGACAATCGCGAGGAAATGCAGCGTGCGCGTCATGCGTTCGAATTGGCGGCCGAGGGCCGGCGCGTCGCGGTCGTGTCGTCGGGCGATCCCGGCGTGTTCGCGATGGCCGCGGCCGTGCTCGAAGCCCTCGACGAAGCGCGCGATCCGCGCTGGGCCGCGGTCGAACTGCGCATCGAACCCGGCGTATCGGCATCGCTCGCGACCGCCGCGCAGGCCGGCGCACCGCTCGGCCACGATTTCTGCGCGATCTCGCTGTCGGACAACCTGAAGCCGTGGGACGTGATCGAGACGCGCCTGCGGCACGCGGCGCAAGCCGATCTGGTGATGGCGTTCTACAACCCGATCTCGCGTGCGCGGCCGTGGCAGCTCGATCGTGCGCTCGATGCGGTGCGCGCGCATCGCGCGGCCGACACGGTCGTCGTGCTCGGCCGCGACATCGGCCGGCCCGGCGCGACGCTCGCGACGACGACACTCGGCGCGCTGCGCAGCGATCAGGTGGACATGCGCACGATGGTGATCGTCGGTTCGTCGACGACGCGGCGTTTCGCGATCGGCGACGGGCGTGAGTGGGTGTATACGCCGCGCTGGTATCGCTGAGCTTTGATGCGGATTGAGCCACAGCCCAGCCTTGCTGGCCGGGGCGGTGGCGTGGTTCGGGCGTCGAGCTGCCCGGATATCGCGCAGCAGCCGTACGCGTTCGCAGCGACCTTCGGGACGCTCGACGGCGAGCGGCGTACCGGCACGTGATGCGATGCGGCCGTTCCCGGTCGCTATCCGCTATCCGGCATCTGGCATTGCGGTGAACGAGACGCGAAGCGAAGCAGGCGCCCCGCCCCGCTTCGCGGCCTTTGCTAGCCGCGCCCCTGCTCGGCCAGCAGCCGCGCCTTCGCATCGACCAGCAGCGCTGCATGCGTGTCGCGATGCTGGCGGATCCGCTCGGTCGGCCCGACGACCGACAGCCCGTACCAGTCGCCGTCGAGCGTCAGCGCGACCGCGATCGCCGACAGCTCGGGCGCGCTCTCGCCGAAGTTCTCGGCCCAGCCGAGTTCGCGAAACCGCGCGGTTTGCGCGACGAGCGCCGGCAGGTCGGCCACCGTCGCATCGGTGAAGCGCTCGAACGACAACTGCGCGCCGAGCGCCTGCTGCGCATCGCTCGCGAGTTCCGCGAAGATCGCCTTGCCGATCGAGTTCGCATGCAGCGGGCGCAGCTCGCCCGGCTGGCGCGTATAGCGGATCGCCTGCTCCGACTCGACGACGTCGAGATACGTGACCGACGCGCCCTGGATCTTGCCGAGCACGGCCGTCTCGCGGCTCGCGTCGCGCAGCGCGACGAGATGCGGATGCACGATGTCGACGACGGGATCGGTCGCGTCGATCGCGGCGGCGATCGTCTGCAGGCGCCGCGTCGGATAGTAGCCGCCGCGCTTGCGCACCTCGTACAGATAGCCGCGGCTCACGAGCGTGCGCGCCATCGCCAGGCAGCTCGACGCCGGCACGTTGAGCAGGCGCGCGAGTTCGGTGAGCGGCAGCGGCCGCCGTTCGGCGGCGAACAGCTCGAAGAGATCGAGCGTGCGGGCAACGAGTTTGACGTCCATGACGAGCGCTTGATTCGGAACGGGAAACGCGCGCCGGGCGAGCCGCCGCGTGTCAGTACGACTTCGGCAGCCCGAGCACCTTCTCCGCGATGTAGCACAGGATCAGTTGCGGACTCACGGGCGCGAGCCTCGGAATCATACACTCGCGCAGGTAGCGCTCGACATGGTATTCCTTCGCATAGCCCATCCCGCCGTGCGTCGCGATCGCCGTCTGGCAGGCCTGGAACGCGGCTTCCGCGCCGAGGTACTTCGCGGCGTTCGCCTCCGCGCCGCACGGCTGCCCCGCGTCGTAGCGCGTCGCGGCCTTCATCACCATCAGCCACGCGGCCTCGAGCTGCATCCACGCCTGCGCGAGCGGATGCTGGATCGACTGGTTCTGCCCGATCGGCCGGCCGAACACGACGCGCTCGCACGCATACTGCGTCGCGCGTCGCAGCGCGGCCTGACCGAGGCCGATCGCCTCGGCGGCGATCAGGATCCGCTCGGGGTTCAGCCCGTGCAGCAGGTAGCGAAAGCCGTCGCCTTCGTTGCCGATCAGGTCGTCGCGCGGCACGCGCAGGTTGTCGATGAACAGCATGTTCGAATCGACGGCCTTGCGGCCCATTTTCTCGATCTCGCGCACCTCGACGCGCGCACGGTCGAGGTCGGTGTAGAACAGGCTCAAGCCGTCGGTCGGCTTCGCGACCTGGTCGAGCGGCGTCGTGCGCGCGATGATCAGCATCTTGTTCGCGACCTGCGCGGTCGAGATCCAGATCTTGCGTCCGCTCAGCACGTAGTGGTCGCCGTCGCGGCGCGCCTGCGTGCTCAGGTGCGTCGTGTCGAGGCCGGCGTCGGGCTCGGTCACCGCGAAGCAGGCCTTGTCGCGCCCGGCGATCAGCGGCGGCAGGAAGCGCGCCTTCTGCGCGTCGTTGCCGAACACCTGCACCGGGTTCAGCCCGAAGATGTTCATGTGGACGGCCGAGGCACCCGACAGGCCGGCGCCCGACGCGCTGATCGTGCGCATCATCAGCGCGGCCTCGGTCATCCCGAGCCCGGCGCCGCCGTGGGCCGGATCCATCGCGATGCCGAGCCAGCCGGCCTCGGCGAGCGCCGCGTGAAAGTCGGACGGAAATCCGCCCGCGCGATCGCGCTCGAGCCAGTAATCGTCGCCGAAGCGTTCGCAGATTTTCTCGATCGCGCTTTCGATCGCGCGCTGGTCGTCGGTCAGGTCGAACTGCATGGATTGCTCTCCAGGAAAACGTGAACGGCCGCGCCGCACTCGAGACGATGTCGGCCTTCGAGGGGGCGCGGTGGCGGCCGGCGCGGCGCGACAGGCACGCGGACGCTCACAACGGAAACACGCCCGCCACGACCGCGGCGAAGACCATCAGCACGGTGGCGGCGAACAGGAACGGGATCGTGAACTTCTGGTGCTCGGCCAGCTCGACGCCGGTCAGGCCGACGATCAGGAACGTCGCGGGCGTGAGCGGACTGACCGGGAACCCGGTGGTCATCTGGCCGAGCAGCGCGGCCTGCGCCATCTGGATCGGCGGTACGCCGAGCAGCTTCGCGCTTTCCGCGAGCACCGGCAGCACGCCGAAGTAGAACGAATCGGGATCGAACAGCAGGCTGAGCGGCATCGACAGCAGGCCGAGCACGAACGGCATGTGGCGCGCATGCTCGACCGGCACGTGCGCGACGACGACCTCGGCCATCGCCTTCAGCATCCCGGTGCCGGACATGATCCCGGTGAACGCGCCGGCCGCGAGCAGCACGCTCGCCATCATCAGCGCGGCCTTCGCGTGCGCGTCGATCCGCTCGCGCTGCGCCTGCACGTCCGGATAGTTGATGACGAGCGCGGCGACCGTGCCGAGCATGAACATCACCACCGGGTCGACGATGCCCGACACCAGCGTGCCGAGCACGACGAGCGTCAGCGCCAGGTTGAACCGGAAGCGGCCGGGCCGGCGCAGCACGCGCTCGGCGTCGGTCAGCTCGCGCGGCGCGACCGCGAGCGACGCCGCGCCGGCGCGATCGAGCCCGAGCCGCCTGGCCTCGCGCACGCCGAGCATGTAGGCGGTGCCGAACACGAACGCGAGCCCGACGATCTGCACCGGGATCATCGGCATGAAGATCGCCGAGCCGGGAATGTGCAAGGCCGCCGACGCGCGCAGCATCGGCCCGACCCATGGCAGGAAGTTGACCCCGGCCGCCATCGACGCGACGCACGCGAGAATCCGCCGGTCCATGCCGAGCCGCGTATAGAGCGGCATCATCGCGGGCAGCGTGACGAGAAACGTGACGGCGCCCGAGCCGTCCAGGTGGATCAGCAGCGCGAGCAGCGCCGAGCCCGTCACGATGCGCGGCGGATGGCAGCCGATCACGCGCAGCACGCCCGCGATGATCGGGTCGAGCATCCCCGCATCGGTGAGGATTCCGAAAAATAGAATCGCAAAAACGAACATCCCGGCGATCGGGCCGATGTTCTGCACGCCGCGCACGATGAACGTGCCGGTCGAGAGTCCGAAGCCGGCCGCGAGCGACGCGGCCACCGGCACGACGATCAGTGCGACGAGCGGCGACAGCCGCTTCGTGATGATCAGGCCGAACAGCGCGACGATCGCGATCGCGCCGATCCATGCGAGCATGATGTGTCTCCTCTGGCGCCGGCGCGCGTCGGGCGCGGTGCGGCGCGATGTCCGAAGCGGCGTGCGGGCGTGCGGCGGCGTCGGGCGCCTTCGCACGGCCGCCGGTCGCCAGGCGTGTCAGTTGCGGCGCGTGCGGCCGGCGTTGTCGTTGGTGTCGTTGGCGTCGTTGGCGTGGCCGGCGTCGCATGCATCCTCGGCAAACACCTGTGTCGCGTGTTCGTTCAGCGCCGGCGGCGGCCGCCGGTACGTGGCCGGTGTGCGGCCGAGCTTGATCGGCGACGCGATGCCGCGATGCCGGCCCAGTTCGACCTTCATCTGCCGATGTGCGACGTGCGGATGGTCGAGCGCCGCATCGAGCCCGAGCACCGGCGCGCACGGCACGCCGCGGCGCATCAGCTGCTCGGCGAGCGCCGCGCCGTCGTGCGCGGCCAGCGCCGTTTCGAGCAGCGCGCGCAACGCGGCGCGGTTCGCGCTGCGCGCGCGGTTGTCGGCGAAGCGCGGATCGGCGGGCCAGTCGCGCGTGCCGAGCACGTCGCACAGCGCGGCGAACTGCCCGTTGTTGCCGACCGCGAGAAAGATGTCGACGCTCGCGGTCGGAAAACTGTCGTACGGCGTGATGTTCGGATGCGCGTTGCCGGTGCGCGTCGGCGCCTTCCCGGAATGGAAGAAATTCGGCGTATGCGGATGCAGGATCGACAGCGCGCAGTCGAACAGCGTCGCTTCGACGAACTGGCCGCGCCCGCTCGCATCGCGTTCGCGCAGCGCCATCAGCACGCCGAGCGCCGCGTTCAGCCCGGTGACGAGATCGACGATCGGCACGCCGACGCGTAGCGGCGCGCCGCCCGCCTCGCCGTTCACGCTCATTAGCCCGGCCAGCGCCTGCACGGCCGCGTCGTAGCCGGGCAGGCCGCCGAGCGGGCCGTCCGCGCCGAAGCCCGAGACGCGGCAATGGACGAGGCGCGGAAAGCGCGCGTGCAGCGTGTCGAAGCCGAGGCCCCAGCGCTCCATCGTGCCGATCTTGAAGTTCTCGACCAGCGCATCGGCGTGCTCGAGCAGGCCGAGCAGCCGCTCGCGATCCGCCGGCTGCGTCAGGTCGAGCGCGATGCCGAGCTTGTTGCGGTTCACGCCGAGGAAATACGACGCCGTGTCGCCGTCGAACGGCGGCCCCCAGGTGCGCGTCTCGTCGCCCGACGGCGGTTCGACCTTGATCACCTCCGCGCCGTGGTCGGCGAGGATCTGCGTCGCGTACGGGCCGCCCAGCACCCGCGACAGATCGATGATGCGCAACCCCGCCAACGCGCCCTGCTGCTTCAGTTCCGCCATGCGTCTCGCTCCTGCTTCCGGTTGATCGGACCGCCGGTTCCGCCGGGCCGACAGCAGCGGCACGGTTGTCCGGACTCGAAGAATAATTCTTGGGTGTGAATTTATATTCACACTCGAGAATTTCATTGTCAAGCAGGAGATGCCTCGGCGGCCGCGCCGAGAACGCGGCCGGCCGCAAGTGGGGACGCCACCGAACGCCGGCCGGTTGCCGCGCCGGGCCGCGATTCGCTAAGCTGGCGGACGGTGCTCAACTGAAGAAAGGCGGAGATTTCATGAAACGCATGCTGCTCGCGGCCATCCTGCTGGCGTCGACGCTGGGCGTCGCTCGCGCGCAAACCCAGACCTTCCATTTTGGCGAGGGACAATTACAGCCGCGGGCCGCCGCGCCGGTGGCACGACCCGCGCCGGTGCGCCCGCACGTGACGCCGCCGCATCACCACCGGCGTACCGTCCACAAGCAGCACCACGGGCGGTCCGGAAAGCCGGCGCGCGCGGGGATCGACACGCACGCGTGAGGTGATCCGCGTTGCGCGCGACAACGCACGGAACTGTCACGAACGGCCGGTATGATCGGCGCGGCGGCTTGCATGCCGTCGTGCCCGGCGATCGGCCGACGTGCATTTCCCTTCACGATTGAGCACCAGTTTTGTTTTGCCGAACATGAATACCGGGCCGGATACCGTCGTCAGCATCAAGGAACGCGCCACGATCGTGTGCCGCCAGCGCAGCAGCGTGCTGCTGGTCGCCCGTACCGCGGCGCGCTGGTCGCTGCCGGGCGGCACGATCCGGCGCGGCGAGACGCCGCTGGAGGCCGCGCAGCGGGAACTGGCGGAGGAAACGCGGCTGGAGGGGCTCGCGCTCGACTACGCGGTGCAGTTCGGCGGCCTCACGAAGCTCCATCACGTGTTCGTGGCCGACGTGCCGAAACACCTGACGCCACGCGCGAGCAACGAGATCGCGCGCTGCAAGTGGTTCGACGTCGAGCGGCTGGAGACGCTGCGTGCGAGCGTGCCGACCCGCAAGATCATCGAGCTGCTGCACCTCGACCGCTTTTCCGCGCTCGCGGACGGGCCGCCTCGCTCGCGCTGAACCGAGCCGCGCGGCTCACGCGCGCAGCAATGGCCCGGCCTTGCGCTCGAGCAGCGCGACCAGCTCGGGCTGCATGTAGGCGTAGCGGTCGGGGATGTCGAGACAGACGATCTTCTTTTGCTTCAGCCGGGCGCCGAATCGGGCGTGCAGCTTCGCCTGGTGCGCGCGTTCCATCACGAACACGATCTCGGCCCACTCGAGCTGTTCCGCGGACAGACGCGTTTCCGCGTCGGGCGCGAGGCCCGCGGAGTCGGTTTCGACGCCCGGCCACGCGGCGAACACCGCCTCGGCCGTCGGGCTGCGCAGCCGATTGCGGCTGCAGATGAACAGGGCGCGTGTCATGCCGGTGCGCGGCGGCGGGATCGTCCGCTCGACCGTTCAACCCTGCGGAATCGTGCCGGGCCGCACGTAGGCCAGCATGTGCGGCACGTAGTCGGCCTTGCCCAGCTCGACGCCGTGATGGCGCAGGATCGCGTACGCAGCGATCGAATGAAAATAGAACTGCGGCAGCGCCCAGTCGCGCACGTACTGCTCGCCCGTCATGTCGAACGCGATACCGTTCGGCAGTGCGAGCGCGATCGGCAGCGCGGCGCCACCGTCGAGTGCGTCGGGCGCGAGTTCGCCGAGGAACGCGATCGTGCCGGCGAGGATGCCCTGTGCGTCGCCCAGCGTGCCGGGCTGCGCATCGGCATGCCAGCCGGCTTCCCGCAACGCCAGCAGCGCGTCCGGCAGCGGTTCGCCGCGCAGCCGGTAGACGGGTTCCATCGCCTGGAAGCACGAAAACCGCACCTGTGCCGCGAGCGGATACATGTCGGGTGCGAGCTTCAGCGCGAGCACCGCATCGGGCGCGTCGCCGGCGGCCTGCCGGTGCGCCACGGCCTTGTCGAGCCACGCGGATTGCGCGCGCAGCATCTGGGTGAACGTTGGAACGAGAAGTTGAGTCGGTGACATCCATGCCCTCCGGTGGGTCGTTCGCGCCACGACATCGATGCCGGGGCAGCACCCGTATTCTGCCGTAGCGGACGGTTCGACGCGAAACCGGTGACGTATCGCACGATCGACGCGCGGGGCCTGATGTGTCACGGCTTGCCGTGGCGTGCCAGGAACCGGTCGAGCTGCGACGCGAACGCCTTGCCGTCGCGTGCGCTGAACGGGGCCGGCCCGCCCGTATCGATGCCCGCGCTGCGCAGCTGATCCATCATCGCGCGCGTCGACAGGCGCTCCTCGATGTTCTCGCGGCTGAACCAGTTGCCGCGCGGGTCGAGCGCATGCGCGCCCTTGTCGAGGACGGCGGCGGCCAGCGGGATGTCGGCGGTGATCACGAGATCGCCGGCTGCCGCGAGCTCGACGATCCGCGCATCGGCCACGTCGAAGCCGGCCGGCACCTGCAACGCCTTGATGAACGGCGACGGCGGCGTGCGCAGGAACTGGTTCGCGACCAGCGTCACGCAGATCTCGGCGCGACGCGCGGCGCGAAACAGCATGTCCTTGATGACGGCGGGACACGCGTCGGCATCGACGAGTACTTGCATGGAAGGCATTCCGGTGAGTAGAAACGGCGATCATAGCGCAGCGCCGGCAATCGGCCCGCCCGGCCCGCGCGCCCGATCACCGGATCAGCCGGCCAGCCGTGGGCACAGCGACGCGGCCGTCATCCATTGCGCGCCCCATGCATCGGCGAGCCGCCTGCCCTGCCCGATCCGCACGGCTGCATCGTCGAAATCGACGAACACGACGTGATCGGCGGCCGCCGGTTTCGGCGGTGTTTCGCGCGTGCGCCCGTCGGACAGCACCCACAGCCAGCGCTGCTGGTCCGGCGTGCGCCGTGCGGCGCCCGCGAGCAAGTGTCCGGCGGCGGCGATGCCGTCCGCAAGCGGCGTGCCGCCGCCGCCGTCCACCGGCTCGAGCCAGCGCGCATTCCACCAGCGCGGCACGGCCGGGCCGAAGCGGCGCTCGGCGCCGTTGCCGCCGAAACAGATCAGCGCGGTTGCCACGCGGTCGCGCGCGGCCTGGTCGAAGTACGCGACGATCAGCCCTTTCGCGAGCGCGAGCCGTTCGTGCGACAGCATCGACGCCGAACAGTCGAGCACGAAGCAATGGAGTGCGCGCGGCGTGCCGGCCTGCTTGCGAAAACGCAGGTGGTCGGTGTGCAGCGGGCCGCCGCGCTTCGCGGCGAGCGTCGCCGGCCATGCAACGGCCGTGCCGGCACGCACCGTACCCGGCACGCGCGCGGCGGCGCCTGGCAGCCATCGAGGACCGCGAACGGTGTTCGCGGCGGCGTCGGCTCGATGGCTCAGCGTTTTTTTAGCGGCAGCGGCACCACGCCTTTCACGTCGCGCAGTCCGGCGGGCTCGGGCGGCAGGTAGCCCCAGTCGCCTTGCGACGCCGTTGCATCGTTTCGTGCCGCGCCCGGTCGATGATCGGGCTGCCGGCGCAGGTCCGGCGGCGCAGGGTCGTCGCGGTCGCCGCCGCCCTCTGCATTCGACTGCGACGCGCCCGACGACGGCGGCGCACCCGCATGACGCCGATGCCGCAGCACCGCGTCGGCTACGCGTTCGACATCTGACACCGTCACCGCGTCGGCCTGTTCCAGCGCCGCGAGTGCGCGCGCGGCCCGCAGCATCACGAGGTCGGCGCGCAGGCCGTCGACGGCCGCGTCGATGCACAGCGCGCTGACGCGCGCGTGAACCGCATCGTCGAAATCCAGCGTCGACAACTTTGCCCGCGCCGCGTGGATGCGGTCGCGGAGGTCGCGCTGTGCAGTCGCGTGACGTGCGCGAAACGCATCCGGATCGAGATCGAACGCGAGGCGCGCCTTCACGATCTGTTCGCGCTGCGCGGCGTCGAAGCAGTTCGCGAGTTCGACCATCAGCCCGAAGCGGTCGAGCAATTGCGGGCGCAGTTCGCCTTCCTCGGCGTTCATCGTGCCGACCAGCACGAAGCGCGCGTCGTGCGCATGCGACACGCCATCGCGCTCGACCACGTTCACGCCGCTCGCGGCGACATCGAGCAGCGTATCGACGAGCCCGTCGGCGAGCAGGTTCACCTCGTCGACGTACAGCACGCCGCGATGCGCGCGCGCGAGCAGGCCCGGCCGGAAGCGCACGCCGTTTTCGGCGAGCGCATGCGCGAGATCGAGCGTGCCCGTGACCTGCTCGTCGCTCGCCGACAGCGGCAGCGTGACGAATGCCCCTTCGGGCAGCAGTTCGGCGAGCGCGCGCGCGGCGGTCGATTTCGCGGTGCCGCGCGGCCCGCTGACGAGCACGCCGCCGAGCGACGGGTCGATCGCCGCGAGCAGCAGCGCCTGCTGCAGCGGTTGCTGCGCGACCAGCGCCGCGAACGGGAATACCGCGCGTGCGTGCTGCGTCGTCGGATCGGTCATCGCCGTCCTCCTTCCTGAAGTTGTTCGCTGTCGAGCCAGACCGCTTCGATCCGCTCGCGATAGTCGCCCGGCTGCTGCCACAGCCCGCGCTGCATCGCTTCGACGAAGCGTTCGCAGATGCCGTGCAGCGCCTTCGGGTTGTGGCGTTCGAGGAACGCGCGCGTGTCGTCGTCGAACAGGTACGCGTCGGCGACGAGCGCGTACTGGTGGTCCGACAGCACGCGCGCGGTCGCGTCATAGCCGTACAGGTAGTCGACGGTCGCGGCCATTTCGGCCGCGCCCTTGTAGCCATGGCGCTTGACGCCGTCGAGCCATTTCGGATTGACGACGCGCGAGCGGATCACGCGCGCGATCTCCTCGCGCAGCGTGCGCATCTTCGGCGCGGCCGGGTTCGCATGGTCGCCGTGATAGATGCTCGGCTGCTGCCCGGACAGGTGCCGCACGGCCGCCGTCATCCCGCCCTGGAACTGGTAGTAGTCGTTCGAATCGAGGATGTCGTGTTCGCGGCTGTCCTGGTTCTGCACGACCACGTCGATCGTCGCGAGCCGCTCGCCGAACACGTCGGGCGCGGGCTCGCCCGCGCTGTTCTGCGCGTATGCGTGGCCGCCCCACTGGCGGTACGCATCGGCGAGATCGGCGTCGCTCTGCCAGTGGCGCTGGTCGATCAGGTCCTGCAGGCCGGCGCCGTAGCTGCCCGGCCGCGCGCCGAACACGCGCCAGCCGGCACGGCGTCGCGCTTCGTCCGGCGCCACGCCCCGCTCGATCCACGTTGCGCGTTCGCGCTCGACGCGCGCGCGGATCGGGTTCAGGGCCTCCGGCTCGTCGAGCGCGGCGACGGCCTGCACGGCGGCGTCGAACAGGTGCATCAGGTTCGGGAACGCGTCGCGGAAGAAGCCGGACACGCGCAGCGTCACGTCGATGCGCGGCCGGTCGAAGATCTCGATCGGCAGGATCTCGAAGTCGGTCACGCGATGGCTGCCGTGCGCCCATTTCGGCCGCACGCCGAGGAGCGCGAACGCCTGAGCGATGTCGTCGCCGCCGGTGCGCATCGTGGCCGTCCCCCACACCGACAGCCCGATCGCGCGCGGATAGTCGCCGTGATCCTGCAGATGACGTTCGATCAGCTGCTGCGCGGATTTCAGCCCGAGCGACCACGCGGCCTGCGTCGGCACCGCGCGCGTATCGACCGAATAGAAGTTGCGGCCCGTCGGCAGCACGTCGGGGCGGCCGCGCGACGGCGAGCCGCTCGGCCCCGGCGGCACGAAGCGGCCGTCGAGCCCGCGCAGCAGCTGGCGCAGTTCCTCGCCGCCGCACGCGTCGAGCGCGGGCATCAGCGTCGCGCGCACGCGTTCGATGACGGCGAGCGTGTGCGGCCAGTCGCCGGGCGGCGTCGTGCCGATCCCGGAAGCGCCGGACGTGCCGGCCGCGCACACGCCGTCGAGCCACTGCTGCGCGAGCCGTTCGAGCCGCTCGCGCGTGTCGCCCGCATGGCGCCACGGCGATGTGTCGAGCGCCTGCAGCACGGCCGGCCGCGGGCCCGTCCACGGCGCGGCCCAGTCGGCCGCGAGCGGATCGAAATCGTCGCCGAGCGCGAGATCGCGCGCGAGCGCGCCGATCAGCCCCGCACGTTCGCCCTTGCCGTCGCCGACCGGAAAGCGCGCGAGCGCGAGCAGCGTGTCGCGGCGCTGACGGTCGGCCGGCGACGCGCCGAACACATGCAGCCCGTCGCGAATCTGCGCTTCCTTCAATTCGCACAGCCACGCGTCGACGCGCGTCAGCAGCGCATCTTCGTCGCCCGCATCGCGCGGCGGCGACACGCTCAGTTCGTCGTGCAGCCGGTGTTCGGCGATCGTCGCGAGGATCGTCTTGCGCAGCAGCTTCGCGCGCCGCGCATCGACCATCAGCGCCTCGTAGTATTCGTCGACCTGCCGTTCGAGATCCTGCAGCGGGCCGTAGTTTTCCGCGCGCGTGAGCGGCGGCATCAGGTGATCGATGATCACCGCCTGCGCGCGGCGCTTCGCCTGGCTGCCCTCGCCCGGATCGTTGACGATGAACGGATACAGGTGCGGCAGCGGCCCGAGCGTCAGGTCGGGCCAGCACGCGTCGGACAGCGCGACGCTCTTGCCCGGCAGCCATTCGAGGTTGCCGTGCTTGCCGAGGTGGATGACCGCGTCGATGCCGAACGCATCGCGCAGCCAGAAATAGAACGCGAGGTACGCGTGCGGCGGCACGAGATCCGCGTCGTGGTAGCTCGCATAGTCGTTCTCGCCGCGCGAACGCGACGGCTGGATGCCGACGAACACGTTGCCCGCGCGCCAGCCGGCGATCGTGAAGCGCCCCTGCCGCAGCGTCGGATCGGCTTCGGGCGGGCCCCAGCGTGCGTTCAGCGCGTCGCGCACGGCGGCCGGCAGTCGCGCGAAATGCGCAATGTAATCGGCCAGCGCGAAACTCTGGAACGCCGGGCGCAATGCGCGCACGGCCGGGTCGTTGGTCACGCCTTCGGTGAGCCGCGCGATCAGCGCGTCGCCGTCGGCCGGCAGGTCGGCCACGCTATAGCCCGCGTCGCGCAGCGCCGCCAGCACGCGCAGCGCGGACGCCGGCGTGTCGAGCCCGACGCCGTTACCGATCCGCCCTTCGCTTTGCGGATAGTTCGCGAGGATCAGCGCGATGCGCTTGTCGGCAGGGTCGAGCGTGCGCAGCCGGCACCAGCCGCGCGCGAGCGCCGCGACGAACGCGATCCGTTCGGCGTCCGGCTGGTAGCGCACGACGTCGACCTCGGTGTGCGGACAACGATATGCCAGCCCCTTGAAGCTCACCGCGCGGGTGACGATGCGCCCGTCGACTTCGGGCAACGCGATGTGCATCGCGATGTCGCGCGCGTGCAGCCCCTGGTTGTCGGCCACCCACGCGTCGCGGTTGCCGCCGGACAGGATCACCTGCAGCACCGGCGCGTCGCCGGCGAGCACGTCGGGCTCGGGGCTGTCGATCGCGCCGGCCGCGAAGGCCGTGGTGTTCAGCACGAGCGCGACACCGTGCGTGTCGCACAGCCGCGTGATGACCTCGCGGCTCACGGCATCCTTCAATGACGTGACGGCGATCGGCAGCGGATTGAGCCCTTCGCGCACGAGCGCATCGGCCAACGCGTCGAACACGGCGGTGTTCGCGGCCTGCCAGTGCGCACGATAGAACAGGATCGCGACGACGGGCGCGCCGGGCGTCCAGCGCGGACGCCAGTCGTCGACGCTCGCCGGGTCGCGCGCCGGGTGATACAGCGCGGCGGCCGGCAGCGGGCGCGGCAGCTCGGGTTCGTCGCCGACCCCGAGCGTATGGAACGCGATGCTGCGCAGCAACGCTTCGGCGTTGTGCATCCCGCCTTCGCGCAGATAGCGCCACCACAACCGGCACAGGTCCGGCGCGACCGTGCTCTTCGCGACGAGGTTCGGATCTTCCTGCAGGTCGCCCGAGAACATCGCGAGCTGCTGCCTGCGTTTCGACGCGAGCGACACGGCCTGTTCGATCCCGTACGGCCAGTACGCTTCGCCGCCCAGATGATCGATCACGACCGTCTTCGCGTGACGCAGCACGTCGTCGACATAGAAATCGACCGACGCCGGCTGCCGCAGGAACGTGACGTTCGCGAGCCGCACGCTCGGAAAGCCGGCCGGCAGCTTCGGCACGACGCTGGCCAGCAGCGACAGCGTCGTGTCGGCCGAGCTCAGGATCACGATGTCAGCCGGCTGCTGGTCGATCCGGACGACACCCTGCGTATCGTCGACGAAGCCGCCCGGCGTGGTGCGCAGCAGATGCATCGTGCGTTACGCCTGTTGCGGCTCGGCCGCGCACGCGACGTCGAACGCGCGCTGCAGCGCGGCCGCGTCGAGATCCTCGCCGATCAGCACGAAGCGGCTCGCACGCGGTTCGCCGTCCTGCCAGCGACGGTCGAAATAGCTGTCGAAGCGACGGCCGACGCCCTGGATCACGAGCCGCATCGGCGCATCGGGCAGCGCCGCGAAGCCTTTCGCGCGGTAGATCGTGTGCGTCTCGACGACACGCTGCAGCGCGGCGATCGTCGCCTCGCGCGAGCCCGCGTCTCCAGACACCACCACCGAATCGAATTCGTCGTGGTGATGGTCGTGATCGCCGTCGTCGGCCGAGCCGTGATGGTCGTGCCGCAGGTGGATCGTTTCCTCCGATGCCGATTCGAGGCCGAGCAGCATCGCGAGGTCGAGCTCGCCGCGCGTCGCGCGCACGATCTTCACCTGCGGCGGGATCTCCTCGCGAATCGCGGCTTCGACCGCGGCGAACTGCGCGTCGGCGACGAGGTCGGCCTTGTTCACGATCACGAGATCGGCGGACGACAGCTGGTCGGCGAACAGTTCATGCAGCGGCGATTCGTGGTCGAGGTTCGGATCGGCGCGGCGCTGCGCGTCGACGGCCTGCGGGTTCTCGGCGAACTGGCCGCTCGCGGCGGCCGGCCCGTCGACGACGGTCACGACCGCGTCGACCGTGAAGCTGTTGCGGATCGTGGGCCAGTTGAAGGCCTGCACGAGCGGCTTCGGCAGCGCGAGGCCCGACGTCTCGATCAGCACGTGATCGATGTCGGCGCGGCGCTCGACGAGCGCTTCCATCACCGGATAGAACTCCTCCTGAACGGTGCAGCACAGGCAGCCGTTCGCGAGTTCGTACAGCTGGCCCGACGCTTCGCTGCGGGCGCCCTCGGCATCCTCGCAGCCGATCCCGCAGCCCTTGAGGATTTCGCCGTCGATGCCGAGCTCGCCGAATTCGTTGACGATCACCGCGATGCGGCGGCCTTCTGCATGCTGCAGGATGTGGCGCATCAGCGTGGTCTTGCCGCTGCCGAGAAAGCCCGTGACGATCGTGACGGGAAGCTTGCGTAGGGTCATGGTGGGTCCTGTGTCTAAGAGGGAGTCAGGCCGAGAGCGTCACGTCGATCTCGTCGTAGCGTTTGAGGCGGTAGATCGCGGCCGATACGATCCAGCACGCGACGAACAGGCCGATCACGACGTAGCCGAGCATGCCGAAATGCGATGCGACCATCGTCGCGAAATCCCATACCGGACCCTGCAGCGAGAGTTTGTCCGCGAGCAGCGCGAGCACCTCGATGCCGCCGATCAGCGCGGCAACCAGCACCGACACGAACGTGATCGTCATGTTGTAGTAGATCTTGCGGATCGGCCGCACGTACGCCCAGCGGTACGCGCCCATCATCAGGATGCCGTCGGTCGTGTCGACGAGCGTCATGCCCGCGGTGAACAGCACCGGCAGCGCCATCACCGACCAGAACGACAGGCCGCCCTGCACCTGCGTGGCCGAAATGCCGAACAGCGCGATCTCGGTCGCGGTATCGAAGCCGAAGCCGAACAGGAAGCCGACCGGATACAGGTGCCAGCTGCGCGACACGAGGCGGAACAACGGCCGGAACAGGCGGGCCAGCACGCCGCGCTGGTTCATCAGCATGTCGAGGTCGGCGTCGACGATCGGCTCGCCGCGGCGGGCCGCGCGAAACGTCCGGTACACGGAGATCAGGATCAGCAGGTTCGCGGCCGCGAGCACCAGCAGGAAGAACGCCGACACGCTCGTGCTGATCACACCGCCCCAGGTCTTCATGCTCTCGAAGCGCGCGAGCGACGCCGCGGTCAGCGCGACCGCGACCGACATCACGATCACCACCGTCGAATGGCCGAGCGAGAAGAACAGGCCCGCGCCGAGCGGGCTGCGGCCCTCCTGCATCAGCTTGCGCGTGACGTTGTCGATCGCGGCGATATGATCGGCGTCGACCGCGTGGCGCAGCCCGAACACGTAGGCGAGCAGCGCGGTACCCAGCAGCACGGGCTGGTCGCGAAACGCGATGAAGGCCCAGATCCACGCGCCGACGTTGAATGCGACGAGCAGTGAATAGATCGCGACGATTTTGCCGCGCAGCCCGGACGGGCTGTCGTTGAACAGGCGGAAGAACGAGTCGAGCATGATGCTCCTTTGCGAACGGTCGACATGATGTATGCCAACACGGCCGTCGTCGGCCTGCCCGCGTAGCTGACCGTTCTTCGCCCCGGCCCGCACGCGTGCAGCGGCTGACGGATCGGCGAAGGAAGGGCAACGCCCGGGCGTCCGGCGAACTGCGGCCGTGGACGATGCGCCGCCTCCCCGCGGCGCTGAACCCCAACGTCTCGGCCGGTATCCGGGCTGACGAACACGCCGCTTCGCCTTCCCGGATGCGCGGCATCCAGTGGCGGTCGTCCGCATGCGGCAGGCATGCGGCGAAGCGGCGCTGCATCGCGCTGGGCGCGACGCGTTCGCTTACCGTTGCGGGGGCAGCACAGGTTGGCCCGACTGCGGCGCAGGCAGGCTCCCTGTTTCCCGTTTAACTGCGCGCGCCGGAGGAGCGCGCGCGAGCACCGAAACGCGTGCGAGTGTAGGCGGCGGTGCGGGGAGCGTCAAGGTAAAGGCGGAACGGCCCGCCGCGGCGCGTCCGGCGTGGTGGCGGCATCGCACCGGGGGCGCTTGCGGCGCCCGCGCGGCGGGTTCGCGCGGGCCGACCGCTGTGCTATCGTATGCGCCGCGTTCGGTGCTCGCATGCGCATTCCGCGCACGCAGTTAAACGGGAAACAGGAGGCGGAAGTCCGCCCGGCCTGTGCTGTCCCCGCAACGGTACGCCGCCCGCGCGCCGCGGTTCCCCCCGCACGCGCCCAGGCCGCCCGCGATGCCACTGCCCTTCAGCGGGCGGGAAGGCTGCGGCCTGGCAAGCGGCCAGCCCGGATACCGGCCGACGCAAGGGGCGAGCCCGCTGCTCGCCGAACGCCCGATCCGCGGGGGACGGATGGGGTGCGCTTTCCGCCCGCGTTCGCGCGGGCTTCGCCCGATCCGTCATGCCTTGCCTGTCCGCCGGCCGCCGATGCGCCGCTCGCTGTTCCCTTTCCACTGCCACGACACGGTGTGCGCCGTGCCGCGTCCGATGAGCCGCGCCTGGCTCGTCGGCGCCGGCCCCGGCGACGCCGATCTGCTGACGCTGAAGGCCGTGCGCGCGATCGCCGCGGCCGACGTGCTGCTCGTCGACGATCTCGTGAACCCCGATGTATTGCGCCATGCGCGCGCCGACGCGCGCATCGAGCACGTCGGCAAGCGCGGCGGCCACGCGTCGACGCCGCAGGAAACGATCGTCGCCGCGATGCTCGCGCACCTGCGCGCGGGCCGCAGCGTCGCGCGGCTCAAGGGCGGCGATCCGTTCGTGTTCGGCCGCGGCGGCGAGGAGCTGCTCGCGCTCGGCGCGGCGGGTTTCCCGGTCGAGGTCGTGAACGGCATCACGGCAGGTATCGCGGCCCCGGCCGCACTCGGCATTCCGGTCACGCATCGCGGCGACGCGCAGGGCGTGATCTTCGTCACGGGCCACGGCGCGGGGGCCGACGAGCCCGACTGGCGCGCGCTGGCCGCGACGCGGATGACGATCGTGATCTACATGGGCATACGCCGGCTCGACACGATCGTGGCCGCGCTGCGTGACGGCGGCGTGCCCGGCGACATGCCGTGCGCGGCGATCGAGAACGCGACGCGCGACGGGCAGCGGCACGCGCTCGCGACGCTCGACACGGTCGTCGAACGCATCGGCGCCGCCGGTATCGGCTCGCCCGCGATCGTCGTGATCGGCCGCGTCGCGGCGCTCGCCGGCGATCCGGCGGTGCGCGCGGCGCTCGGCGGCAGCGCATGATGCGCGTCGCGCTCGGCGTCGGTTTCCGCGCGGGCGTGACGGCCGCGCAACTCGATGCCGCGATCCGCGCGGCGCTGGCGCGCTACCCGGGCGCCGAGCCGGCCGTCGTCGCGACGCTCGCCGACAAGGCGCGTGCCCGGCCGCTGCGCACGCTGTGCGCACGCCGCGGCTGGCCGCTCGTCGCGTTCGACGCGGCGCAGCTCGCGCGGTGCCCCGAACCGGCCTTGAGCGGCCCGTCGGCTGCGGCGCTCGCGCGTTTCGGCGTCGCGGGCGTGGCCGAGCCGTGCGCGCGGCTCGCGGCGCCCGATGGCCGGCTGCTCGGCCCCAAATCCATCCGGGACGGCGTGACGGTCGCGCTCGCCGGCCCGCTCTGAACCTTTTGTTTCGCTTTCGACAGGACGATTCCCGATGAAGACCGATGCCGAATCCCATCAGCGGATGACCGAACGCCGCCGCGCCGGCCATGAAAAGAAGCAGGCTGCCGCTACCCAGGAAAAGGGCCTGCTGATCGTCAATACCGGCAACGGCAAGGGCAAGAGCACGGCCGCGTTCGGCATGGCCGTGCGCGTGCTCGGCCATGGCATGCGGCTCGGCGTCGTGCAGTTCATCAAGGGCGCGCTGCACACGTCCGAGCGCGACTTCCTCGGCGCGGTCGCGCAATGCGACTTCGTGACGATGGGCGACGGCTATACGTGGAACACGCAGAACCGCGACGCCGACATCGCGACCGCGCGCAAGGGCTGGGACGAGGCGCGCCGGATGATCGAAAGCGGCGAGTACCGGATGGTGATCCTCGACGAGCTGAACACCGTGCTGAAGTACGAATACCTGCCGCTCGACGAAGTGCTCGCGACGCTCGTCGCGCGCCCGGAATCGGTGCACGTCGTCGTCACCGGGCGGCATGCGCCCGATGCGCTGATCGACGCGGCCGACCTCGTCACCGAAATGCGTCTCGTCAAGCATCCGTACAAGGAGCAAGGCGTGAAGGCGCAACCCGGCGTGGAGTTCTGAGCAATGCCGGCCTGCCCCGCGCTGTTCGTCAGCGCACCCGCGTCCGGCCAGGGCAAGACGTCGGTGACGGCCGGCCTCGCGCGGCTGCACCGGCGGCTCGGCCGGCGCGTGCGCGTGTTCAAGACCGGGCCGGATTTTCTCGATCCGATGCTGCTCGAACGCGCGAGCGGCGCGCCCGTGCACGCGCTCGACCTCGGCATGGTCGGCGAAGCCGGCTGCCGCGCGCTGCTCGCCGATGCGGCGCGCGACGCGGACCTGATCCTGATCGAAGGCGTGATGGGGTTGTTCGACGGCACGCCGAGCAGCGCCGATCTCGCGGTCGCGTTCGGCGTGCCGGTCGTCGCGGTGATTGCCGCGAAGTCGATGGCGCAGACGTTCGCGGCGATCGCGTTCGGGCTCGCGCGGTTCCGGCCGGAGGTGCCGTTTCACGGCGTGCTGGGCAATCGTGTCGGGTCGCCGCGACACGCGGAACTGCTGCGGCAGGCGCTGCCGGACGACCTGCGCTGGCTCGGGCACGTGCCGGCCGATGCGGGCATCGCGCTGCCGGAACGGCATCTCGGCCTGCACCAGCCGGCCGACATCGACGATCTCGACGCGCGGCTCGAGCGTGCGGCCGACGTGCTCGCGCAGACGGCGCTCGCCGAATTGCCGCCGGCCGTCGCGTTCGCGGAACCGGACGTTCACGCCGCGCTGCCGCGCGTGCTCGCCGGCAAGCGGATCGCGATCGCGCGCGATGCCGCGTTCTCGTTCATCTATCCGGCCAATCTCGCGCTGCTCGAGGCGCTCGGTGCGCAGTTGCGGTTCTTCTCGCCGCTTGCCGACGCACCCGTGCCCGACGATTGCGACGCGCTGTTCCTGCCGGGCGGCTATCCGGAGCTGCATGCGGCGACGCTCGCGGCGAATGCAGTGACCGCGCGGACGATTCGCGCGCACGCGGCGGCCGGCCTGCCGATCGTCGCGGAATGCGGGGGGATGGTGTATCTGTGCGAATCGCTGACCGACGTGGACGGCGCGACGACGCCGATGCTCGGACTGTTATCAGGCCATGCGACGATGCAGCGCCGGTTCGCGGCGCTCGGGATGCAGCAGCTGGACACGCGCACCGGGCCGATGCGCGGTCATACGTTTCATTATTCGCGGCTCGATACGCCGCTGGCGCCGGTGGCGACGGCTGCGCGGCCCGACGGCGCGCCCGGAAGCGGCGAAGCCGTTTATCGCGCGGGCCCGATCGTCGCGACCTATATGCACATGTACTGGCCGTCGAATCCGGAGATGGCGGCCGCGCTGTTCGGCGGCACGGCATTCTGACGAAAATACCCTGGGACACCGCGCGGCCGCGCGGTCAGGGTTTTTCGCGGCCCGGCGCTTCCGAGCGCGAAGTCCGGATCACGGTGCCGTCGGGGGAGAAATGCGCGTTGAACATCGCGTCGCCCGATACGCCGCCCTCGGCCCAGTGCCAGCTCCACACTTCCTCATGGCTCAACGCGTAGTGCGCGACCTCGGTCGGCTTGCCGAGCAGTTGCCGTACGTCGTCCTTCGACATCCCCGGCACGACCTTCGCGATGTTCGCCGCCGTCAGCGCCTGCGTGATCGACACGAGCCTGCCGTCGGGCCCGAAATCGAGCATGTACGTGCGCGTGCCGTACGGGCCGCGCGGATACTCGAAGCGCTGCGAGCCGTCGTCGCCCTGCCGGACCATCTCGGGCTTGCCCGCCTGGCGCAGCACGTCCTCGGTCGTCGAGACGCCCGGCTGCAGATTGCCGAACGCCATCGGATCGGGCTTGATCGCATTCACCGCGTCAGCCACCTTCTGGTCGTCGCATCCGGCCGCCAGAACGCCGACCGCGCAAGCCGTCAGCACGGTCAGAAACTGTTTTCGCATGTCGTCCACACCTGTATTCATCGAGCCGATCCGGCGTCGCGCGCAGCGTAGCACGCGGCCCGTGCCGTCGATGTCAAGGAGCGTCAAATTCAGCGCGCGAGCGCTTTCCAATGGAACATGAGCCTGGGCGAGGGTTTGCGGTAGCTCTTGTGTAGCGCCTTTGGCGCGTTTCCAATGCGTCCCGCGCGGCCGGTGTCATGGCCGCGCGGGCGTGCACCGGGCGGCGGTGCCCACGTCGATGCGCCGCGGCGTCACACCAGGAAGGTCTCCGCCAGCTTGACCCAGTACGATGCGCCGATCGGCAGCGCCGCGTCGTTGAAGTCGTAGCCGGGGTTGTGCACCATGCAGCCGCCCTCCCCGTCGCCGTTGCCGATGATCAGGTAGCAGCCCGGCCGCTTCTCGAGCAGGAACGCGAAATCCTCGCTGCCGGTGAGCGGCACCATCCCGTCGATCAGGTTCGCTTCGCCGACCCACCCGCGCGCGACGCCGCGTGCGAACGCGGTCATCTCCGCATCGTTGACGAGCACCGGATAGCGACGCTGGTAATCGATCGTCGCGGTCGCGCCGAACACGGCCGCCTGCGCATGAACGACTTCCTTGATGCGTGTCTCGAGCAGGTTGCGCACCTCGGGCTTCAGCGCGCGAACGGACAGGCGCATCTGCGCACGGTCGGGAATCACGTTCGGCGCCTCGCCCGCGTGGATCGCACCGACCGTGACGATCGCCATGTCGAGCGGCGATACGTTGCGCGAGACGATCGTCTGCAGCGCGATGACGATCTGCGCGCACACGACGACCGGGTCGATCGCCTTGTGCGGCACCGCACCGTGGCCGCCGCGCCCCTGCACGTCGATGGTCACGGTATCGGACGACGCCATGAACGGCCCCGGCAGGAAGCCGAACTTGCCCGTCGGGAAGCCCGGCATGTTGTGCATCGCGAAGATCGCGTCGCACGGGAACTGCTCGAACAGCCCGTCGTCGAGCATTTTCTTCGCGCCGCCGAGCCCTTCCTCGGCCGGCTGGAAAATCAGGTTCAGCGTGCCGGAAAAGCGGCGCTCGCGCGCCAGGTGCTTCGCGGCCGCGAGCAGCATCGCCGTGTGGCCGTCGTGACCGCACGCGTGCATCTTGCCGGGGATCGTGCTCTGGTACGGCAGGCCGGTCGACTCGTGGATCGGCAGCGCATCCATGTCGGCACGCAGGCCGAGGCGCTGCGTGCCATTGCCCACCTTCAGCTGCGCGACGACGCCCGTGCCGCCGAGCCCGCGCTGCACCGTGTAGCCCCACGCCTGCAACTGCCCGGCGACGAGATCGCTCGTCGCGAATTCCTCGAAGCCCAGTTCGGGGTGGGCATGAATGCGGTGCCGGATCTCGATCATTTCGTCGGCGAGGCCTGCGGGGATCACGCTGTGCGTCACGGTGTCGTCTCCTGGGTTCCGTGGGGAATGTGCAGGCAAGGATAGTCGGTTGAGCGGCAACCGGACAGACAGAAAGTCGTCGCGGCGACAACCTGGAGTTGCCAGTCTGCCCGCCGGCACACGACGAATCGCACGGCGGGAGGAAGCCGGCCATTCGGGTGACTGCCGGCCACGATCGGGATGCGCGATACTGCGAGTTCGTCTTGATTTCTCAGGTGGGAGTGCACGTTGAGTTCCGTTCGTCATTCCGGAATAACCCCGCCTTATCAAAGAGTTGAACGTTCTTGTTCATTTTTTGACGGTTGTACATTTTTTGTGTACGCTGGCAGAAAAGTGAACAAGCGATCCATCCCGATGCCCGAGAACGCCACCCTGCCGATAGCGGAACAGCACGTGCTCGACGAAGCCTGCGCCGCGTTCGAACGCGCGACCCGGCACTTCCATGCGCGGCCCGTGCGCGTGCCGGCAGCCTACGATGCGCATGCCGACGCGATGATCCGTTTCGCCATTGCCGGGCAGGCCTTCGAGATGCCGGCGGCGGTGAGCGTCGGGGTCGAATCGGTGCAGGACGCACGCGCGGCGCTGCGCCGGCGCGGCGGCGCCCCGCTGCCCGGCGAGCGGCCGCTGATGCTGGTTGCGCCGTACGTATCGGTCGAGCTGGCTGCCCGCCTGACCGATCAAGGCATCCCGTTCCTCGATACGGCCGGCAATGCGTGCCTGATCCAGCCGGAAGCGACCGTGATGATCACCGGCCGGCCGAAACCCGCCCGCACGCCGCGCCGGCAGGCATCGCGCGCGACGACGCCCAAGGGGCTGGCCGTGATGTTCGCGCTCGCGACGCAGCCGGGCCTCGTCGCGCAACCGTACCGGGCGATCGCTGCCGCGTCGGGCGTCGCGCTCGGCACGGTCAATCTCGCGATGGACGACCTGCTCGCGCGCGGCCTTGTCGCGCAGCGGCGCAACGGCGAACGGCTGATGCCCGACTGGCCGCGCTTCATGCAGGAATGGGTCGCGCTGTATCCGAGCCGCCTGCGCGCGAAACTGCCGGCCCGGCGGTTTGCCGCGCTCGCGCCCGACTGGTGGCGCGGCTTCGATTTCGCGGCATTCGACGCGCGGCTGGGCGGCGAACCCGCGGCCGACTTGCTGACGCACGACCTGAAGCCGGCCGCGATCACCGTCTATACGCATGGCGCCGTGTCGAACCGCCTGCTGCTCCAGGCACGCCTGCGCCCGGACGAGCGTGGCGACGTCGAGCTGCTCGAAGCCTTCTGGCCGCCGTCGCCGGCGCTCGACTGGCGCGAGCAGGACGTGCCGCTCGTGCCGCCGCTGCTGATCTACGCGGATCTCGTCTCGTCCGGGGACAGTCGCAATCTCGCCGCCGCCGAACACATCCATGACCGATACCTCGCCCGCCCGCCCGCTTGAAGTCGACGCGCGCCGGCCGCTCGAGCCGGCGGCGGTCGCGCTGCTGCAGGCGGTCCGCGCGGCCTGCGCGCAACTCGACGCGGCATTCGTCGTCGCCGGTGCGACCGCGCGCGACATCCTGATGTGGCATGTCCACGGCATCCGCCCGGTGCGTGCGACGCGGGACGTCGACGTCGCGGTGTGCGCGGTGAGCTGGCCGTTTCACGAACGGCTCGTCGATGCGCTCGTCGCGACCGGGCAATTCGCGCGTGCGCCGAAGCATCGGCAGAAACTGCTGTTCGACAGCGGGACGCAAGGCTTTCGCACGGAACTCGATCTCGTGCCGTTCGGGCCGCTCGAAACGCCGCCCGGCGAAATCGCTTGGCCGCCTGGCGGCGATTTCGTGTTGAACGTGCTGGGCTTTCAGGAGGCGATCGATACGGCGCTGGTCGTGTCGATCGCGGCCGACGTCGCGGTGCCGGTGGCGAGCCTGCCCGCCCTTGCGCTGTTGAAGTTGCTCGCGTGGAAGGACCGGCGCGCGCGCCAGAACAGCGACGCGTACGACCTGTTGTTCCTGCTCACGCATTTCCACGACGCAGGCAATCGCGAGCGCATCTGGGACGTGGCGCCCGACCTGCTCGAGCAGCACGGTTTCCAGCCTGAGGTGGCGGCGGCTGCGCTGCTGGCGCGCGATGCGCAGCGGATTGCTTCGCCGCAGACGTACGATGCGATCCGCGCGCTGTTGTCCGACGAAGCAATCTACGCGACGCTCGGGCAGGATCTGCAGGCCCGCGCGTTCGCGCTGCTGCCGGGGGAATTCAGCGCTGACGCCGACCGGTATCTCGACGCGTTCCGCCGCGCCTTCCTCGCGGATCCGCCTGTTCCTCGCGTGTGACGTGCGACCGCGCGGGCGCCACGCCATCGCGCATTCACGACCTCAGGCCGAGGCCGCCCAGTCTTCGAGCGACAACCCCGCGACGCGGCCGAACTCGCGACGATTGTTCGTGACGAGCACGGCGCCGGCCGCGATCGCGTGACCGGCGATCGACGCATCGTTTGCGCCGATCGGCGTGCCGCGCGCGGCGAGGTCGGCGCGAATCGCCGCCGTTGCATCGACCGCCGCGGTATCCCACGACAGCACGCCGTCCAGCCGAGCGACAAAGGCCGTCACGAGTTCCGCATGCTTCGGCGATGCCTTTCTGCCTACCGCGCCGAACCGCATTTCCGCATAGGTAATCGCCGACACGACGATCCGGTGCTGCGCATTGACGCACGACTGCAGCCGGGACAACACCACGGACGGTCGCTCGCGCATGATGAACGAACAGATGTTCGTATCGAGCATGTAGAGCGTGGTCACCGGCCCGACTCCGTCGGTGCGGCGTCATCGGCGCCGGACAAGTCGAAACGGCCGGATTCGACGACAGCCGGGCGCTCGACGAGGAAGTCGGCATCGGCCAGCGGTTCACTCGCGAGCGACAGCCACGTCGGCCGCACCGGCCGCAGCAGCAACGTGTCGCCCTCGCGGCGGATCTCGAGTTCCGTCACCCCCTCGAATTCCATGTCCTTCGGGATGCGGATTGCCTGGTTACGGGCGTTCTTGAAAATGGAAACGGTGCGCATGAGCCACTCCAATGGAGTACGATGCACCCATTCTAGGCATATGCCGGCATATGTCAATATCGGGCGGCGCTGGTGCGGGATCGCGCCTGATGCTGTCGCGGGTGTGCTTGCCATGTCGTCACGACCTGTCTGCGATGAGGGAGCGACCATTCTTCCTCATGCCGCCCACCCGATCCATATCCCGAACGGCCGATGCGCGCCCCCTGCAAGCCGCGCGATACGTCGATGCTTGCGAATCGACGTATCGACGAATCGACGCCTCGCGCCCCCGTCACGGCAACCGGAAAGTGTCGAAGAATGTTTCGCGCTCCATCACGGTAAGCGCCGCGCGCTTGTGCGGGAAATCGAACTCCTTCAACGTATGGAACCCGAGCCGGTGCATGTACGCGATATGCCGCACGTGATCGACGCGCGGCTCGCCGACGAGCCGCTGCGTGCGCGGTTCGTCGACGAACATGTAGTGCAGCACCCCGCTCCACCATGCATGCAGCTTGCCCGCGCTCTGGAAGCGCGAGTCGCCGATCAGCAGGTGCAGCCCGCGATCGTAATCGTGCGCGTCGTAGAACGGCGCGAGGCGGTCCTCCTTCGCCCAGTAGAACTCGAAATAGCCGAACGGCGTGTCGTCGAAATAGCCGATCATCGGATGCATGTGCGGATCGGCGAGCCGCTCCGCGAGATACGCGGCGTGCTCGTCGAGCGTGCCGCGCTGATCCCAGAAATGCGCGACGCGATCGAGGTTCATCCAGTCGCTGAACAGCTGCGCATGTGCAGCGATGTCGACGGTGCGCAGGCTGAACGTCATCCCGACCTGCGGCATGTAGCGCGCATAGATCTCGCCTGCCGGCGACGGCGGCCGCACCGGGTGCCGGTGGCCGTTCGTGATCGTGTAGCGCAGCGGCATCCCGCCCGACGCGGGGGCCTTCAGCCACGGCCGCGGGTTCTGCCAGAACGTCGCGCGCGATGCGGTGACGCGCAGCCGGCCGCCCGCGATCCGCGCGCCGTCGATCACGCCTTCGCGCACCGCGCGCGCGACGTACGACGCGACGGCCGCCGGATCGGCGCCGCCGAGCGGCACCGACACCGTCGCCGCGTCGTGCCGCGTGTCCGTGTTGAACAGCGCGACGAATTCCGCGAGCAGTGCCGCCGGCGGATCGCCGGGCCGCCACGCGTCGAGCGTGCGCTCGACGGCGGGCGGCTCCTGCCCGTGCGCGGCGCCGTCGAGTGCCGCGGCCACGTGGCCTTCGACCGCGTCTACCGCGTTGGCCGGTTTCGTCAGCGTGTCTTCCATCACAGTGCTCCCGCGTCGTGGCGGTCGGCGAGGATGTGCAGCCCCCGCTCGAGCGCCGGAAACAGGCTGCGCTGGAAGTTGTTCCAGCGCAGTTCGAGAATCGTGTCGTCCGGCGCGATCGGCGTGTCGAGCACGTCGCAGATCACCTCGCCGGAATCGATGCCGTTGTCGACGTAGTGGAACGAGGCGCCCGTCATCGTCACCGGTTCGACGCGCGAGGTCGCGCCGCTCGCCCAGTCGACCCGTTCGCCGCGCGCGCCGTGCAGCGCGTCGAGTGTCGCCCACGCACCGCGCCGCTGGTACGGCGAAGCGTCGGCCGTAATGCCGGGATGGATGTTCGCGATGCGGCGGTGAAAGCGCGCGCCGGGACGCACGAGCTCGTCGAGGATCACGAGCAGCCCGTCGAGCACGACCACGTCGGCGTCGAGTTCGAGCAGGCGTTCGAGCAGGCGGCGCTCGAACGCCTGCTTGCCCGTCACGCGCTCGCGCGCGTCGCGCGGCAGCCGGCGGTACGTCGATGCAATCGTGCAGAACAGTTCGTCGACCGGCCGGCCCTGCACCGTCAGCCCGTCGGGCAGGATCCACGGGCGGCCCGGCGTGCGCGCGAAGCCGTAGTCGGCGACCTTCGCGCGGTCGGCCGGCGAGCCTGCGTCGTCGTCGACGATCACGCCCTTGAGCGCATAGCGTTCGCCGAGCGGCGAGTCGTTCAGGCGCTCGACGAGGAATTCGAGCGGCGCCTTCATGTAGCGCGTGCCGCCCCGGTAGGCGACCGGCTGGCCGGCGCGATCGGCCGCGCCGTTGCGCAGCGACTGGATGTAGACGAGATTTTTCTTCGGCATGGAGGCGTCGTGGAAAAAACGGACGACGGCGCCGCGGCCCGCCCGCGCCGGCCCGAAGGCCGGCCGGCGCGCCGCGGCGCGCGGCGTCACCAGTTGTATTTCGCGGTGGCGAGCACCGTGCGGTCGGTCCCGAAAATGCAGACGCTCGTCGACTGGCAACCGCTGATGTAGTGGCGGTTGAACAGGTTCGTCCCGTTCACGGCGAAGCGCCAGTTGCGCGTGTCGTAGTGCACGCCCGCGTCGAACAGCGTGTAGCTCGCGACCGTCAGCGAGTTGTCGGCCGCACCGGCCGACGCGCTCTGGTAACGCACGCCGCCGCCCAGGCCGAAGCCCGTGAGCGGCCCCGTGTGCCACGTCCAGTCGGCCCACAGCGACGCCATCTGGCGCGGTCGCGGAATGTCGACCGGCCAGTTGTTCAGCGATGCGTCGTTCGCCTTCACGTTCTTCACGTCCTGGTAGACGTAGGACGCGATCAGCGACAGGTTGCGCGTGAGCTTGCCGGTCGCGTTCAGCTCGATCCCGCGCGAGCGCACTTCGCCCGTCTGGACCGACGTCGTGCCGGACGGATCGAGATTGAGCGGCGTCGACGTCAGCACGTTGGTCTGGTTGATCTGGTAGATCGCCGCGCTCAGCATCAGGTTCTTGCCGGGCGGCTGCCAGCGCAGGCCGGCCTCGATCTGCTTGCCGCGGGTCGGCTGCGGCAGGCCGCCGCCGTACAGGTTCACGCCGATCAGCGGGTTGAACGACGTCGCGTAGCTGACGTACGGCGACAGCCCGTAGTCGCCCTGGTAGGTGAGGCCCACGCGGCCGGTGAACGCACTGATGTCGGCCTTCGACCGCGTGCCGCCCTCGCGGTCGTCCATCCGCTGGTTGACCCAGTCCTCGCGGCCGCCGAGCGTCAGCGTCCAGCGGTTCCACTTGACCTGGTCCTGCACGTACAGCCCGAACGTGTTCATCGTCGTGTACGTGTTGGTGCGGTACGTGGTGTTCGGCGGCGAGAACACGGACAGCGTGACGGGCGTGTAGACCGGGTTGTAGATGTTCAGCGTCGGCGCGGCGGCCAGCCATTCGCTGTCGGTCGCGGTCTGCCGGTTGTACTGGAAGCCGAGCAGCGGCGTGTGCTCGAGCGGCCCCGTGCCGAAGCGGCCCTGCAGGTTGTTGTCGATGTCGAAGCGGCTGTAGTTCGTCTGGAACACGCCGGCCCAGCGGTTGATGTCGGTCAGGCTGCCGTCCGCGAAGCCCGCGCCGAACACCGAGCCGTTGTCGAGCGACAGGTGCATCCAGCGCACGTTCTGCCGGAACGTCCACATCGAGTTCAGATTCCGCTCGAACTGGTAGCCGAGCGACCACTGCTTCTTGCGGTAGTAGTTGAAATCCGGGTCGCCGCCGTAGACGTCCTTGTCGAGCTGCCCGTTCGGGTTCGGCAACACCGTGCCTTGCGCCGGCAGGAAGTTCGACGAGATGTCGCCCCAGTCCTGCAGGTAGGTGGCGGACAGTGTCAGCGACGTATCCGCGTCCGGGCGCCAGCGGAACGACGGCGCGAGCGCGACGCGCTGGTCGTTGTTCGGGCCGGTCAGCGCGTTGCCGTCGCGCGCGACGCCGACGAACCGGTACGCATACTTGCCGTCCGCATCGAGCTTGTCGCCGACGTCGATCATGAACTGCTTGCGCGCATAGTTGCCGAACTGCACGCCGGCTTCGCGCACGCGCTCGCCGTCGGCCGTCTTGGTCTGCACGTCGATGATCGCGCCCGGGTCGCCGGCGCCGTACAGCACCGACGTCGGCCCGCGCAGCACGGTGATGCTGTCGATCATGTACGGATCGACGCGCCAGCTCGACAGGTTCAGCGTGTTCGGCACCTGCAGGCCGTTCACATACGCGGTCGGCGTGAAGCCGCGCAGCGCCGCGTACCAGTCGGAACGGTTGTCCGAGCCGTACGACGAGAAACCCGGCACGTAGCGCAGCGCCGCGTTCACGTCGGTCGCGCCGGTCATCTCGATCTGCTGCGCGGTGACGATGTTGATCGTCTGCGGGATTTCGTTGATCGACGTATCGGTCTTGGTGCCGGTCCGGCTGCGCCTCGCGACGAGCCCGACCGTGCCGTCGCCTTGCGAGCCCGCGTTGACGTTGATCGCCGGCAGCGTGCCGGACGTCGAGCCATTCTGCGCGCCGGTCGACGTGCTTGCCGCCGCACTAGCCGCCGCACCGTTCTGCGCACCGCCGGCCGACACCGCGGCACCTGCGTTCACGGCCGGCGCCGTCTGGGCGTATGCATGCCCTGCCGCCATCCCGAACGCCACGCTCGCCGCGGCTGCGATCGCACGCACACGCGTGCCTGTTGCCCACTCCATCTTTCTCTGCTCCACTTTCTTGATGCGGTCTCCGACCGCGCCTTTGTCAAAGAGCGAAAGCCATGCGGCCCGCGCTCGCCCCGTTTTGGTGTCGTTGTTCATGCAGCGCCCGGACCGCCCCGTCGTCATGGCCGGGCGCGATCCCTTCCTCGAGCGACGCGCAGATCTCGTCCGCGCGGCGCGCGAGGACCGACAGCAGCGTGTCGGACAGGCCGTGGCTGTCTTCGCAGCAGCCTTGCAGGTAGATGCGCGGCGCGAAGTGCTCGGGCGTCGCGAGCAGGTAGTCGCGCGTGACGTCGCCGCGCGTGAGCGCATCGCCCAGGTGCGGCGCGAGTCCTTCGAGCAGCGCCGAATGCGTGTCGCGCCGGTAGCCGGTCGCCAGCACCAGCGCGTCGAAGCGTTCGACGTGCGTCGCGCCGCTCATCCGGTCGCGCAGCGTCAGCTCGATGCGGCCGTCGGCGGCGCGCACCGCGGCCTCGATCGCGCTGTTCGCGCGCAGCGCGTGACGCGGCGTGCCGTCGATGCGCTGCAGGTACAGCATTTCGTAGATCTGCTCGATCAGCGGCCGGTCGACCACCGCGTAGTTGGTGTCGCGATAGCGCTCGAGCAGCGCGCGGCGCGCGTCGTGCGGCTGCGCGTAGACGACGTCGGTGAACGCAGGGCTGAAGATCTCGTTGACGAACGGGCTGTCGTCGGCCGGTTTCAGTGCGCCCGCGCGCATCACGAGGCTCGCGTCGACGTGCGGGAAGCGGCGCGCGAGGTCGATGAACACCTCGGCCGCGCTCTGCCCCGCGCCGATCACCGCGACGCGACGGCGCTCGCCGTCCGGCGACACGACCAGCCGGTCGATGTCGGTCAGGTAGGACGACGAATGGATCACGCGGTCGCGGCCGAGCGCGGCGAACGCGTCCGGCACCGCCGGCGTGCCGCCGACGCCGACCGACAGCGCACGCGTCACGCGCTGGCGTTCGTGGCCGGCCGCATCGCGCGACAACACGCGCAGCGCGTCGACGCGCGCGCCGTCGCCGCGCACGGGCTCGATCGCCGTGACGGTTTCGCTGTAGTGGACGTGTTCGTCGAACGCGCCGGCGACCCAGCTCAGGTAGTCGTGGAATTCGACGCGGGTCGGATAGAAGTTCTTCAGGTTGACGAATTCGTTCAGCCGGCCGCGTTCGAACAGATAGTTGATGAACGTGTAGCGGCTCTTCGGATCGCGCATCGTGACGAGATCCTTCAGAAACGAGATCTGCATCCGGCAGTCGTCGAGCAGCATGCCGCGGTGCCAGCCGAATTCCGGCTGGCGTTCGACGAAGCAATGCGCGAACGGACGCGTGCCGTGGCGTTCCGCGAGGCGCACGGCCAGCGCCAGGTTCGACGGCCCGAAGCCGACGCCGATCAGGTCGAATACGGTTTCTCTCTGCATGTCTCTCAGCTCCCTTGTCGGTGAAACCGGCCCGTCAGACGTGACGGCCGGAGAAGAAGGTCTCGCGCAGCGTGCGCATCCACAGCGGCTGCCCGTCGGCGAGCGCCAGGCGGCGCTGCCGCGCGAAGCCATGCCGCGCGAGGGTATCGACGACCCGCGCGCGGCCGGCCGGGACCGCGCAGCCGACCGCTTCGGTGCGCGGGTCGTCGAGAAACAGGTAATGCACGACGGACGGCAGCCAGCCCGCCACGCAATGCGGGCCGCGCCAGCGCGATGCGCCGACCAGCATCCGCAGCCCGCGGTCGTAGTCGCGCGCGCCGACGTGCGGCGCGAGCGGGTCTTCCTTCAGCCAGTACGCCTCGACGTACGCGAACGGTTCGCCGTCGAAGCAGCCGACGAGCGGGCTCACGTGCGGATCGGCATCGGGCGCCGTGCCGTGCGCGCCGGGCTGCGTGCCCGGCCAGCCGTCACGCACGCGCGGCTCGTCGAACCAGTGCGCGAGGCGCGCGGCATCCTCGCCCGGCTGCCAGCCGCGCAGCGTGAAGCGCACGCCGAGCGCCGGCAGGTCGCGTGCATACACGTCGCCGCGCGGCGCGGGCGGCCGGCGCGGATGACGCCGGCCGTCGGTCAGCATCGGCAGCGTCGCGCACGGCAGATGCGCGCCGACGCGCCACAGATCGGCCTGCTGGGCCCAGCCCTCGCGCATGCACCGGCCGCCGTCGGCCAGCACGCCGCTCGCGCGCAGCGCATCGAGCGCGACCGCCGGCCATGCGGCCGGGTCGAGCCGGATCGCCGCGTGGCGCGCGCTGTCCGAAAACGCCGCGGCGAGCGCGGCCAGCAGCGCGCGGCGCTGGTCGGCCGGCGCCGCGCGGTGGTTGCAGGCGACGAGGCGCAGCGCGCCGTCGTCGCCGAGTTGCGCACGCAGCAGCTGCGCGCCGATGCCGTCGCCCTGTGCGACGCGGATCTCCGTGCCGTCGCGCACCGCGAACAGGCCGTCCGCGAACGCGAGGCGGTACGTATCGAGCATCGTGAATCCGTCCGGGCGCACTTCAGCCAGCATCGCGCACCTCCAGTCGCGTGTGCGCCGCTGCGTCGAGATGCGTGCCGAGCGCCGCGAGCGTCGGCGACGCGAACACGTCGGCCACCGTCAGCGCGTGCCCGGCGCGGCTCGCCGCATCGACGAAACGCACGACGTCGAACGACGTCGCGCCGGCCTCGAACAGATCGGCATCGGGCGCGGGCGCGGCCGTCGCGAACGTGTCCGACCACAGCGCGGCGAGCGCGGCAGCCGTGTTCGGCGCGCGCGCCGCCGCCGCATGGGTCGCGTTGCCGGCCGGTGCAACCGCGACCGCTGCCGGCGCGGCGAACAGCTCATCGGGCACGCCGAGTGGCGCTTGCGCCGCACCGGCGAAACGCGCGACTTCGTCGTGGTAAAGATCGACGAGCGCATCGACGAAGCGGCCGTCGAGCAGTTCGTCCGCATAGGAGAACGCGGCGCTCACGCGGCCGTCCGGATGCTCGACGACGTCCAGCTCCAGCGTGAACACGACGCGATGACGAACGTCGTCGAAGCCGGCGAGCGACAGGCCGGCCCAGTCGCGTGCGGCCGCGCCAGTCGGGCGCAGGTAGTTGAACATCACCTGGAACAGCGGATTGGCCCGCGCGGCACGCGGCGCGCGCAGCGCCGCGACGACGTCGGCGAACGGCACGTCCGCATGCGCATAGGCGGCAAGCGCCGTATCGCGCACCTGAGCGAGCACGTCCGCGCGGCGGGCCGTGGAATTGAGCCGCGTGCGTACGACCACCGAATTGATGAAGAGACCGAGCGCGTCGCGTGCGGCTTCACCCGTGAGTTCGCGCGTCGATGCCAGCACGCCGACCGGCTGGTCGGCCGCACCGGTCACGCGGAACAGCGCGGTATTGAGCGCCGCATGCAGCAGCATCGGCAACGTCGCGTGCGACGCCGACGCGGCATCGCGCGCGGCACGGATCAGCGACGCGTCGAACTCGAACGCGATGCGCGCCGCACGCCATTGCGGCACGGCCGGCGCGTCGGCGCGCTGCGGCAGCATGGGCGGCGGCAGGTCGGCCAGCGCGTCGCGCCAGTACGCGACACGGGCCGGCTGGCACGGCGCGGGCAGCACGAGCGGCGTGTTTTCTGACGTCGTTGTCGTCGTCGAAGAGGCCCGGGCCGCTTCGACGCGCACGAGCGCGACATAGCGCGCGCGCACCGCGTCGAGCCACAGCTCGATCGATTCGCCGTCCGACACGATGTGATGGATCGTCACCGACAGCACGTGATCGTCCGCGCCGAGCCGCAGCACGCGGGCGCGCCACAGCGGCGCGTCGGCCGCGAGATCGAACGGCGCGAGCGCATCGGCGCCGGTCAGCGCCGCCGCGCGCGCGAGCGCGTCGGGCTGCGCGGACAAGTCGACGACCGGCAGCGCGACGCTCGCCGCGGCGTCGATCCGCTGGCCCGGCAGCATGCCGTCGCGCGCGACGAGCCGCGTGCGCAGCACCGGATGCGCGGCCGCGACCGCCGAAAACGCCGCGCGCAGCGCATCGACGTCGAGCGGGCCGCGCACGCGCAGCGCGACCGGAATGTTGTATGCGGCGCTGTCCGGCTGCGCGCGCCACAGGAACCACAGGCCGAGTTGCGCGGGCGACAGCGGCCACACGCCGTGCGCATCGGGCTTCACCATCGCGACGCCCGGCACGGCGGCGCCGGCGTGCGCGGCGCGCGGCGCGTCGGTCACCTGGCGCGCGTACTGCGCGAGCACCGGCGCTTCGAACAGCGCGCGCACCGGCACGTCGCGGCCGAGCCGCTCGGCGACGCGGGTCGCGACGCGCACCGCCGCCAGCGAATGGCCGCCGAGTTCGAAGAAGTGATCGCCGCGGCCGACGCGCTCGGCGTTCAGCACGTCGCGCCAGATCGCCGCGAGCACGGTTTCGTCGCCGTCGTGCGGCGCCTCGTAGGCACGTTCGACGCGCACCGGCGCCGGCAGCCGCGCCCGATCGACCTTGCTGTTCGCGTTGCGCGGCAACGCGTCGAGCACGATCAGCTGCGCGGGCACCATGTAGTCGGGCAGCGTGCGGCGCAGATGCGCGTCGAGCGTCGCGGCCTCCACCGGTTGCGCGGCCGCCTGCGCGTCGGCGGTCAGTTCGACGTACGCGACGAGCTGCGCCTGCGCGCCCTGCCCGTGCACGACCGCGCACGCTTCGCGCACCGCATCGTGCGCGGCCAGTTGCGCCTCGATCTCGCCGAGTTCGATGCGCAGCCCGCGCAGCTTCACCTGGTGATCGACGCGGCCGATGAAGTCGAATACGCCGTCCGCGCGCCGCCGCACGAGGTCACCCGTGCGATACAGGCGTGCGCCCGGCGCGCCGTACGGGTCGGGCACGAAGCGCTCGGCCGTCAGCGCGGGACGGTCGAGATAGCCGCGTGCGACGCCGATCCCCTCGCCGCCGAGGTACAGCTCGCCGATCACGCCGACCGGCAGCGGATGCAGCCGCGCGTCGAGCACGTGCGCGGTGCGCGCGCCGACCAGCGTGCCGATCGGCAGGTACGCGGCGTCGCCGAGCGTCGCGAGATCGTCGCCGGGACGGAACATCCACAGCGTCGGCGTGATCACGGTCTCGGTCGGCCCGTAGCCGTTGACCACGCGCACGTTCGGCATCGCGCGGCGCAACATCGCGAAGGCTTCGCGCGACGTCGCCTCGCCGCCGACGGTCAGCGAGCGCAGCGTCGGCGGCGCGCCGTGCGCGAGCGCCCATTCGGCGAGCTGCGCGGCGCAGCCGGGCGGCACGTAGGTCATCGTCACGCCGTCGCGGACCATCATCGCGCAGGTCTGCGCGGGCGGCCACAGCACGTCGGCCGTCACCGACACGGCGGCGCCCGACAGGTACTGCGAAAACCAGCCTTCGTGCGCGCCGTCGAAGTTGACCGACTGGAACAGCAAGAACACGTCGTGCTCGCCCGCGCCGTAGCGTTCGGCGATCGCCGCGCAATGCCGCGCGAACGCCGCGTGATCGACGATCACGCCCTTCGGCTTGCCGGTCGAGCCGGACGTGTAGATCGCGTACGCCGCATGGCCGGGCAGCACGTCCGGCAGCGCGACGTCCGCGGCTTCGTCGAGCGCGTCGACTTCGTCCGCGCGCCAGACGCGCAGCGCCGGCAGCTCGGGCAGCGAGGCGGCGCTCGCGGCGTCGGTCAGCACGTGCGCGATGCCCGCGTCGCCGACGATCTGCGCGAGCCGTTCGCGCGGATGCGCCGGATCGAGCGGCACGAACGCGGCGCCCGACTTCAGTACCGCGATCAGCGCGACCAGCAGGTCGACCGAACGCTGCAGCGCGACGCCGACGCGCATTTCCGGCTGCACCCCGGCGGCGACGAGGTTGCGCGCGATGCGGGCCGCGCGCGCGTCGACCTCGCCGCGCGTCAGTGCGCGATCGATGTCGGCGACACCGCGTGCGTCGGGCCGTGCGTGCGCGTGTGCGGCGATGCGTGCGTGCACCGGCACGAACGGTTCGGCTTCGGCCGCGCCTGCCGGCGCATTCCACGCGAAGAGTTGTGCGAGTTCGCCGGCCGGCAGCCAGTCGAGATCGCCGATCGGCATGTCGGGGCGCGCGAGCGCATCGCCGAGCAGCGTGACGAAGCGCGCGGCCAGCCGCGCGATCGCGTCGCCGTCGAACAGGTCGAGCGCGTAGATGAATGCGGCGTCGAACGTGCCGTCGGGCGTCGCCTCGACGACAAGCGTCAGGTCGAATTTCGCGGAAGGCGTGCCGGACGGCAGCAAGGATGCCGATGCCGCGCCCAGCGCCGGCAGCGCGCGGCGCTCGCCGTACGCGGCCATCACCTGGAACAGCGGATGGTGGCTGGCGCTGCGCGGCACGCCGAGCGCATCGACGACCTGCTCGAACGGCACGTCCTGATGCATCTGCGCATCGACGAGCGCGCGTTGCGTGCGCGCGACCAGCGACGCGAAATCGTCGTGCGCGGGCACGTCGACATCGATCGCGAGCGTGTTGACGAAAAAGCCGATCAGGCCGGCCGTTTCCGCGCGCTCGCGGTTCGCGGCCGGCACGCCGACGCAGATCCGCGCATCGCCAGTCGCGCGCGCGAGCAGCGCGTCGAGCGCCGCGAGCAGCACCGCGAACGGCGTCGCGCCCGACGCGGCCGCGAACGCGCGCAGCCGCGCGCCGGTGTGTGCGTCGAGGGAAAACACGTGACGCGCACCGCGTGCGCTGCGGCGCGCCGGCCGCGCGGCGGCGCCGGGCAGCGTCAGCACGCCGCGTTGCGGGTCGAGGCGCTCGCGCCAGAACGCCAGCTGGCGATCGCGCTCGCCGGCATCGAGCCAGCGGCGTTGCCACAGCGCATAGTCCGCATACTGGATCGGCAGCGGCGCGAGCGGCACCGGCGCGCCCGACGCATACGCGCGATAGAACGCCGCGAGCTCGAACCGCATCACGTCCGACGACCAGCCGTCCGACACGATGTGGTGAACGGTCAGCGCGAGCCAGTGATGCGTCGCGTCGAGACGGATCAGGTGTGCCCGCATGAGCGGCGCCGCGCCGAGATCGAACGCGGCGGCTTCGTCGGCCGTCGCGATGCTTTCGGCGCGTGCCATGCGCTGCGCGTCGGGCAGCGCTTCGAGACAGGTCTCGCGCCACGGGCAGCGCAGCGGCGGATGGATCGTCTGCGCGACGCCGTCCTCCGCTTCGTCGAAGGTGGTGCGCAGCGCTTCATGGCGCGCGATCAGCGCATCGCACGCGAGCCGCAGCGCGTGCGCGTCGAGCGGACCGGTCAGCGCGAGCCGCTCGGTGATGTGATACGCGTCCGGCGCGTCGATCAGCCGCGCGTGCAGCCACAGCCGCGTCTGCGCGAACGATGCCGGCACACGGTCGCCGCGCGGCGTGCGCGGCGGGATCGGCAGCATGCGAAAGTCGATGCCGGCCGCGCCGAGCTTGTCGATGAACACCGCGCGCTGCGCGTCGGGCAATTGCGCGAAACGCGTCGCGAGTGCGAGCCAGTCGGGTTGCATCCTCGTCATCCGTCGTCCTTATTGGGTTTCCAGTTCGCCGAGCAGCGCGTCGATCGCGCTCGCCGCGTCGGTCGCGCCGCGTGCCGCGCAGGCCACATCGATCGCGTCCGCGCAGCGTGCGAGCGTGCGGGTGTCGAACAGCGAGCGCAGCGGCAGCGCGAGGCCCCAGTGCAGGTTCGCCTGCGCATGGGCTTGCGTCGCGAGCAGCGAGTGGCCGCCGAGCAGGAAGAAATCGTCGTCGCGGCCGATCGCGTCGACGTGCAGCACGCGTTGCCAGATCGCCGCGAGCGTGCGCTCCGTGTCGGTCGCGAGTTCGCTGGCCGCGGCCGCCTCGCGCACCGGTGCGGGCAACGCATGGCGGTCGCACTTGCCGTTCGGCGTGACCGGCAGCGCGTCGAGTTCGATCAGCTGCGACGGCACCATGTAGGCCGGCAGCTGCGCGCGCAGCGAATCGAGCATGGCCGCACGGTCGAGCGGCCCCGCGTCGCCGCGTGCGACATAGCCGATCAGCTGATCGTCGCGCACGATCACGACCGCGTCGTGCACGCCCGGCGCCGTGCGCAGCAGCGCCTCGATTTCACCCGGCTCGATCCGCTGGCCGCGCAGCTTCACCTGTGTGTCGACGCGGCCGAGGTAGTCGAGCGCGCCGTCGGCGCGACGCCGTGCGAGGTCGCCGGTGCGATACATGCGCGCGCCCGGCACGAACGGATCGGGCACGAAACGCTCGGCGGTCAGCCCCGAGCGGCCGAGATAGCCGCGCGCGAGCCCCGCGCCGGCCAGATACAGTTCGCCGGTCGCGCCGGCCGGCACCGGCTGCCAGGCCGCGTCGAGCACGTGCAGCTGCAGGTTCGCGATCGGATGGCCGATCGGCACCGCGAATGCGTTGGCGTCGTCGGGGCCGCAGGTCCAGTGCGACACGTCGATCGCGGCTTCCGTCGGCCCGTACAAGTTCACGAGCGTCGCGTTCGGCACGAGCCGCGCGACCTTCGCGACGAGTTCCGGCGCGAGCGCCTCGCCACTCGCGACGATCAGGCGCACGCTGTCGCATTGCGCGGCGGCCTGGAAATCGTCGAGATACGCGGCGAACGCGGCCAGCATCGACGGCACGAAGTGCAGCACCGTCACGCCGTGCGCATGGATCGCGGCCGCGAGGCGGGCCGGATCGCGGTGGTCGCCGGGCGCGGCGATCGCGAGCTTCGCGCCGGTCGCGAGCGGCCACACGAATTCCCACACCGACACGTCGAAACCGAACGGCGTCTTGTGCAGCACGACGTCGTCGCGCGTGAGTCGGTACGCGTGCTGCATCCACGCGATCCGGTTCGCGAGCGCGCCGTGCGAGTTGCCGGCGCCCTTCGGCTTGCCGGTCGAGCCGGACGTGTAGATCAGGTACGCTAGCTGGGCGGCGTCGATGTCGGTCGCGATCTCGGCGGCATCGCCCGCTTCGCCGTACTCGCCGCCATCGTTCGCTTCATCGGCGAGCAGATCGGCGACCGTCAGCAACTGCGTCGTCGCGTCGTCGCCGAGCGCAGCCTCGACTCGCGCGCTCAGATGGGCCTGCGTGATCGCGACCGCGGGCCGCGCGTCGCGCAGCAGGTACGCGATGCGCTCGGCCGGATAGTCGGGGTCGACCGGCAGGTACGCGGCGCCGGCCTTCAGCACGCCGACGAGCGCCGTCACCATGTCGAACGAACGCTCGACGCACAGCGCGACCGGCGTGTCGGGCTGCACGCCGCGCCGGCGCAAGGCGGCGGCGACGCGCGTCGTGTTCCGGTCGAGTTCGCGATAGGTCGCGCGTTGCACGTGGCCCTGGGCATCCGCGTATTCGAGTGCGATCGCATCGGGCGTTGCGCGTGCGGCGTCCGCGAATTGCAGATGCAGCGGTTGCCGTTGCGCGTCCGGCCAGCTCCGTGCGGTGTCCTGCGCGCGGGCCAGCGCGTCGCGCGTCGCGTCGTCGGCGATCGACAGCGTGCCGAGCAGCGCGTCGGGCGTGCGGGCCAGCGCATCGAGCGCGCACGCGAACGCGCGGTGCCAGGTCTCGACCTGGTGCGCATCGACGCGCGCGGTGTCGTAGCCGTAGTCGATCGTCAGCTCGGCGCCGCTTTCGATCACGAGCGTCAGCGCGAAATCGGTCGACTCGATGCTGCGCACGCCGCTCAGCGCGAGCGCACGCGGATCGGCATCGCGCGCCGTGTCGTCGACCGGGTAGTTCTCGAACACGACCAGCGTGTCGAACAGTGCGCCGCCGGCGCCGCGCGCCCAGCGCTGGATGTCGGCGAGCGGCGTATGCGCATGCTCGGCAGCCGCCGCGTTCTCGCGCTGCAATCCCTGCAGCCAGTCGGCCGCGCGTTGTTGCGGCGCGGGTGCCGTGATCACCGGCAGCGTGTTGATGAAAAGGCCGAGCACCGTATCGACGTCCGCGAGCGCATCGGGACGGCCCGCGACGGTCGCGCCGAACGCGACGGCCGGCTGGTGCGTCATGCGCTGCAGCGCGAGCGCCCACGCGCCCTGCACCAGCGTGTTGACGGTCAGCTTCAGCGCGCGCGCCGTGTGCGCGATACGCGTCGTCGCGGCCGCGTCGATCGTCGCGCGCCACGTGACCATCTCGGCGTCCGCGCGGTCGGCCACACGCTCGGCGATCAGCGTCGGCGCATCGAGGCGCGCGAGCCGCCCGGTCCAGAAACGCTCATCGGCGTCGCGGTCGCGCGTGCCGAGCCACGCGATGAAGTCGCGATAGCGCAGCGCCGGGCGGCTCGCGAACGGCGACACCGCATCGGGGTCGCGATAGTCGCGCAGCACGTCCGCGAGCAGGCGCGCGGTGCTCCAGCCGTCGAGCAGCACGTGGTGGCGCGTCCACACGACGCGCCACGCGTCGTCCGTCACGCGGATCAGCGTGAGCCGCATCAGCGGCGGCTCGCGCCAGTCGAAGCCGCGTGCGCGATCGACCGCGAGCCACGCGTCGAAGTCGGCGTCGAGCGTGTCGCCGCGCGTACGCCAGTCGAGTTGCTCGACCGGCATCCGCGCATGGCGATGCACGCATTGCAGCGGTGCGGCCTCGTCGGGCATCACGCTGGTGCGCAGGATGTCGTGACGTGCGACCGATGCGGCGAACGCGGCCGCGAGCCGGTCGGCATCGAGCGCCGTCGCGGTCGCGACGAGCTGGTTCACGTAGCTCGCATGACCGGGCGCGAACAGCGCATGGAACAGGATCCCCTGCTGCATCGGCGACAGCGGATACACGTCGTCGATCGTGCGCCAGTCGAGCGGCGCGCGCTCGATCGCGGCCTGCGTGAGGCCGGCAGCCTGCGCGAGCGGGAAGTCGCCCGGCGTCGCGCCGCCGCCGCGATGCGCGACACGCGATGCGCATGCGTCGGCGAGTTCGCGCAGTGCGGCCGCAAAGCGTTCCGCGAGCGCATCGATCGTCGCGCGCTCGAACTGCGGCGCGCCGTATACCCAGTGAACCTTCAGCGTGCGTGCGCCGTCGCGGTCGGTATCGAGATACGCATGGATCGCGAGCGTGTTGCCGAGCGGCCCTTGCGGGTCGCGCTCGATGCCGGTGCCGCCGAAGCGCGGCACGAGCGTCGCGTCGCGCGGTGCGTCGAACTGGCCGAGATAGTTGAACGTGACGCGCGGACGCGGCACGGCGGCCAGCGCCGCCCGCGTCGCCGCGTCGCCGTAGTGCGCGAGCACGCCGAAGCCGAGCCCCTTGTGCGGCACCGCGCGCAGCGTGTCCTTGACCGCGCACAGCGTGTCGCGCGCGGTGGCTTCGACCGGCAGCGTGACCGGATAGTGGCTCGTCAGCCAGCCGATCGTGCGGCTCGCGTCCGCATCGTCGAACAGCGCCTCGCGGCCATGCCCCTCGAGTTCGACGCGGCACGACGCGGCGCCGTCGGCACCGGCAAGCGCCAGCGCGAGCGCCGCGCCCAGCAGTTCGATCGTCTGCGTGCGATACGCGGCGTGCGCGTCGGTCAGCGCGGCGCGGGTCAATGCCGCGTCGATGGTCTGCACGACGACCGCCGCGTCGGCGTTCGTCGCCGGTGCGTCGGGATGATCGGGCACCAGGTCGTCGCCCTGTGCCATGCCGGCCCAGTAAGCCGCTTCAGCCGCGAACGGCGATGCCGGCTCCGTCGCGGCACGCGCGAGGCGCGCGGCCCACGCATCCGCGCGCAGGCCCGGCTGCGAGAGGCGAACGGGCGTGCGCTCGCATGCGGCGCGATACGCGGCGTCGAGGTCGTCGAGCAGGATGCGCCACGACACGCCGTCGACGATCGCGTGGTGAATCGCCAGATACAGCCGCGCCGCGCCGTCCGGCAGACGCGCGGCGCATGCGCACGCGAGCGGCCCGCGGCCGAGGTCGAGGCGACGCTGCAACGCGTCGAAGCGCGCCAGTGCGTCGGCTTCGTCGCGCGCGGCGACTTCGACGAACGGCAGCGCGTCGTAGGGTTTCGGCGCATCGCTCGCGCGCCACTTGCCGTCCGCGCCACGCGCGAAGCGCTGGCGGAATGCGTCGTGATGGGTGAGCAACGCGTCGAATGCACGTGCGAATGCGTCGGCGTCGAACGGACCGCGCACGTCGAACGCGACGGACTGGTTCCAGTGGCCCGGATGCGGCACGTCGAGCGCGAAGAAGCGCTGCTGTGCAGGCGTCAGGACCGCTGCGGAAGCGGTTGCGGACCGAGCCGGCGCGGTCGATGTCGTTGCGGCGGCAACGTCCTCGATCTTCGCGATGCGCGCGAGTTCGGCGACGGTCGGGCCGTCGAACAGCTGCTTCGGCGTGAAGCGCACGCCGCGCTTGCGGGCGCGTGCGATCACCTGCAGCACGAGGATCGAATCGCCGCCGAGCTCGAAGAAATTGTCGTCGCGGCCGACGTGCGGCGCCTTCAGCACCGCTTGCCAGACTTCGGCGAGCGCCGTTTCGACCGGCCCCTGCGGCGCATCGCCGGCGGCCACCGCCACCGGCGCTGCGGCCAGTTCGCGCAGCGCCGCGCGATCGAGCTTGCCGTTCGCGGTCACCGGCAGGCGTGCGAGCACGACGAACTGCGCGGGCACCATGTAGTCGGGCAACGCCGCGCCGAGCGCCGCGCGCACGGCCGCTTCGTCGAATGCCGCGCCGTCGCGCATCACGACGAACGTGGCGAGCCGCAGGCGGGCGTCGTGCTCGATCGCGAGCGTCTCGGCCTGCGCGATCGGGCCGGCCGCGCGTACCGCCGTGCTCACCTCGCCCGGCTCGACGCGATAGCCGCGAATCTTCACCTGGTCGTCGATGCGGCCGAGGAACGCGAGACGGCCGTCCGCGCGCAGGCGTACGCGATCGCCGGTTCGATACAGGCGCGCACCGGCCGCGAACGGATCGGGCACGAAGCGCTCGGCGGTCTGCGCGGGCCGGTTCAGGTAGCCGCGCGCCACGCCCGGGCCGCCGAGATACAGTTCGCCCGCCGCGCCGGCCGGCACGCACGCGCCGAACGCGTCGAGCACCAGCGCGCGCGCATTCGGCAGCGGGCCGCCGAGCGGCACGCCGCTCGCGGGGTCGCGGGCATCGGCGGCGATCGACGCGGTGTCGCACGCGATCGCGCCGACGGTCGCCTCGGTCGGCCCGTAATGGTTGATCACGCGGCAGGCCGGCGCGAGCGCGGCGATTCGCGCGACGAGCGCCCACGTCAGCGTTTCGCCGCCGGTCACGAGCGCATGGCGCGGCAGCACGTCGGCCGGCACGCGCGCGTCGAGCAGCGCCTGCAGGTGGCTCGGCACGATCTTCAGCACGCCGACGTCGCGGCGGCGCATCTCGTCGGCGAACAGGTCCGGATCGAACGCGCACGCGGCCGGCAGCAGGTGCAGCGTGCGGCCCGCGCACAGCGCGCCGAACAACGTCGTGTGGCCGAGGTCGGCGGCAACCGTCGACACCATCGCGAACGACGCGTCCGGTGCGAACGCGAGTTCGTCGAGCATCCCCTGCACGTAGTCGGCCAGTGCGCCGTGAGACACGACGACACCCTTCGGCGTGCCGGTCGAACCCGACGTATAGATCAGGTACGCGCCCTGTTCCGGATGCGGCGCGACGCGGATGCCCGCCGCATGCGCGAGCGTCGCGTCCTGCGCGAGCGTGTCGACGTCGAGCGGCTGTGCGGCGCTGCCGGCCGGCCACGCGGCCCCGTCCGGCTGCTGCGCGACGAGCGCCCAGCGCGCGCCGCAATCGGCGGCCGCGGCCACGAGGCGCGCGGCCGGCTGGGCCGGGTCGAGCAGCACGGCCAGCGCGCCGGCCTTCAGTGCGCCGAGCAGGCCGACGACGAAGCGGGCCGAGCGCTCGATGCAGACGATGACGGGTGCTTCGGCCGTCGCGCCGCGCAGTTTCAGCGCATGTGCGATACGGTTCGATGCATCGTCGAGTTCGGCGAACGTCAGCGACGCCGACGCATCGGCGAGTGCGACGCGATGCGGATACGCGGCGGCCTGCCGCGCGAACGCGGCGACGATGTCGGCGTGTTCGATCCGCAACGCACGGCCGTCGCGCGGCTGGCGCGATGCCGGCGACGCATCGCACGGCAGCGCGGCCGTCGCGCGGTGCGGTTCATGTGCGGCGGACGCGACGAGCGCCGCATAGCTGTCGAGCCATGCGCGCGCGGTGTCGGCATCGATGCAGTCGATCGCATAGGCGGCGACCAGTTCGATCCCGTGCGCGTCGTCGGTGAAATCAAGCGCGAAGTCGAAGCGCGCGGCGAGATCGGGCCCCGGCGTCGCAACGGCGGTCGCGCCCGGCAGCACGCTGTCGTGCCGCGCATCGAACTGCTGCGCGAATTTCACGCGCAGCCATTCGTCGCCGCGCCGGACCGGCGGTTTCACCGCATCGACGACGCGCTCGAACGGCACGTCCTGGTGCGCGACCATGTCGAGTGCCGCCGTGCGCGCCGCGTCGACCAGCGCGCGGAACGGCAGCGTCGGCGCCACCCGCACGCGCAGCGCGACCGTGTTCAGGAACAGGCCGAGCAGCGCGCGGGTTTCCGGCCGCTGCCGATGCGCGACCGGCACCGCGACGACCACGTCGGTCTCGCCGGTCAGGCGCGACAGCCATGCATCGAGCGCAGCCAGCAGTACCGTGAAGACCGTGGCCTGCGCGTCGCGCGCGAGACGCCGGACGTCCGCCGCAACCGTGTCGGGCAGGCGAACCGACACGCGTGCGCCCTGCAGCGTGCGCGTCGCACCCGGCTTCCGATCGACCGGCAGCGCGAGCGGGCCCGGCACGTCGCGCAAGGCGTCGCGCCAGTAATCGAGCTGACGCTCGCCTTCGCCGCCGGCGAGCATGTCGCGCTGCCAGTCCGCATAGTCGGCGTACTGGACCGGCAGTGGCGGCAACGCCGGTTCGCGGCCTTCCGCATACGCACGGTACGCGGCCGACAATTCGTCGAATGCGCAGCGCGAGCTCCAGCCGTCGGTGATCGCGTGGTGCGCGGTCAGCAGCAGCCGGTGGCGATCGTCGGCGAGCACGACGAGCGTCGCGCGCAGCAGCGGTCCGTTCGACAGATCGAACGGTGCGCCCGCGTCGCGCTCGGCGATACGCGCGGCTTGCGCGTCGCGAGCGGCCGGCGGCTGGTCGCGCAAGTCGAGCGTCGCGATCGTAACCGGCAGACGGGCATGGATGCGCTGCATCACGATGCCGTCGTCGTTGTCGACGAGCGTCGTGCGCCACGCGTCGTGCCGCCCGATCACGTGATCGAGCGCACGCTGCAGCGCAGCGCGATCGAGCGCGCCGTCGATCGTCCAGTGCGCGGCGATGTGATACGCGGCGCTGGCATCGCGCGTTTGCGCGAGCACCCAGAAGCGTTGCTGTGCGAGCGATGCCGCGCGATCGACATACGGGGCACCCGATGCGGCGGCGTCGCCAGGTACGCGGCGTGCGGCAATCGCGGCCAGCGGCTCGCCCGTCTCGCGCTCCGCCTGATCGACGTGCGCGGCCAGCTCGGCCAGTGCCGGATCGGCGAACAGCGTGTCGAGCCGCAGGTTCACGCGCAACGCGGCGCGGATCGCGGCCTGCAGTTGCATCGCGGCGAGCGAATCGGCGCCCAGCGCGAAGAAGCGGTCGTCGCGCGACGGCGTCGCGTCGAGGCCGAGCAGCGTCTGCCAGAAGCCGGCGATCTGCGCTTCGGTCGGCGTGCACGGCGCGGCGCCGGCGGGAGCTTCGGCGTCGCGCGCGGCGGCGCTGCGCTCGCGCAGCGCGGCACGGTCGAGCTTGCCGTTCAGCGTGTACGGCAGCGCAGCGCAGCGCACGAAGCGGTGCGGCTGCCACGCGGCGGGCAATTGCGCGCCCACGTGCGCCTTCAGCTCCGCATCGTCGGCGGCCGCGCGCAGCGCGACGCACGCGATCAGCCGCGTCGGCCCGTTGCCGGTTTCGGCGATCACGGCCGCGTCGGCCACTGCCGGATGCGTGCGCAGGCACGCGGCGATTTCCGCGGGCTCCACACGCACGCCGCGCACCTGGACCTGATCGTCGAGGCGGCCGAGATAATCGAACGCACCGTCGGCGCGCAGGCGTGCAAGATCGCCGGTGCGATAGACGCGGGCACCGGGCTCGCCGTGCGCATCGGGAATGAAGCGTTCGGCCGTCAGCGCCGGGCGGCCGTGATAGCCGCGCGCGAGACACACGCCGCCGAGCAGCAGCTCGCCGCCCTCGCCCGCTTCATTCGGCTCGCCGGCCGCGTCGCCGTCGATGCGCGCGACACGCGGGCCGATCGCGCGACCGATCGGCAGCGACGCATACGCATCGTCCGCCGCCAGCGCGGGCATTTCACCCGGCTCGACCGGCCACAGCATCGGCGAGATCACGGCCTCGGTCGGCCCGTAGCCGTTGATCAGCCGTACCGACGGGAACGTGCGGCGCACGAATTCGAATGCCTGTTGCGGCAGCGCTTCGCCGCCGAACGCGAGCACGCGCAAGGCCGGCGGCACGCCGTCGCGCGCGGCGACGGCCGCGAATTCGCGCAGGTAGGCCGGCGGAAATGCGGCAACGCTGACCGCTTCGCGCACCATCAGCGCATGCGCGGCGTCCGGCGCGAACGGTTGCGGCGGCGCGATCGTCACGCTCGCGCCAACCGCGAGCGGCGCGAGCCAGCACTCGTGCGCGGCATCGAAATTGACCGACGCGAAATGCAGCAGGCGGTCGCCGCCCGCGATCGGCAGCGCGGCCGCGAGCGCATCGCAATGCGCGGCGAGCGGCCCGTGCTCGACGATCACCGCCTTCGGCGTGCCGGTCGAGCCCGACGTATAGATCATGTAGGCGGCCGAGCGCGGATGTACCGGCGCGTCTTCGTCGTCGACGCAGGCAGCGGCATCCGCGGAGCTTGCGTCGAACGCGTGATCGAACGACGCGCCGAGCGCCGCGCGGCCGGCCGCATCGACGACGCCGTGCCGCAGTTGCGCATCGCGGACGATCCAGTCGAGGCGCGCGGCCGGATGACGCGGATCGAGCGGCACGAATACGCCGCCCGCCTTCAGCACGGCGAGCAGCGCGACGAACAGCTCGCACGAGCGCTCGACGCAGACACCCACCCGCACTTCCGCGCCGACACCGGCCGCGCGCAGTTGGCGGGCAAGGTGCGACGCACGCGCGTCGAGCGCGCCGCGCGACAGGCGCAGGTCGTTCTGGAAAGGCGCGGCGAGCGCCGGGGCGTCGGGCGCGCGGCGCGCCAGTTCGCGGATTCGGTGATGCAACGCAGTCGGGAAACTCGTCATGTGCGTGAAGTCCTTCGGTCCGGCCGCTTCGGCCAAGTCTCGGGGCCGCATGGGGCGGCTTCACTGGTGTGACGAACGGCGCGGCCGATTTTTTACCGTTTTGCGCGCAAAGCCGGCACGGATGCATTTTTTGAAGGCAGGGCTAAATATTTGCGCGGCCCGTTCGTCTATCAGGGAGGAAAGTCGCAACCGGGCCCGCCCCGCGCGCCGCTTTCGCATCAGTCTTGCCGTTTCCGCAGGGTTTGCCTGCCCTTCATTTACCGACGTTGCCGATGACCGCTGCCCACGAGCCCTCTTCCCCGCCGTCCCTCGACGCCCCCCCCGGCCGCCCCGCGGCCCGCCTGATCCTCGCGTTGCTGCGCGAAAGCCGCGCGTCGCTCGCGCTGGCGCTCGTCGCCTGCGTGCTCAACGGCGTCGCGAGCGTGCTGCTCGTCGCGACGCTGAACCGCGCGCTCGCGACGCCCGGCGCGGCCGACGCGGCGCTCGCGTGGCGCTTCGCGCTGTGCGCGGTGATCGCGCTCGTCACGCGGATCGTGTCGGGCACGCTGTTCGCCCGGCTGTCGCAGGACACGATGGCGCGGCTGCGCATGCACCTCGCGCGGCGCGTCGGCGCGGCCGAGCTGCGCGACATCGAGCGGATCGGCGCGGCGCCCGTGCAGTCGGTGCTGACCGACGACGCGACCAACGTGTCGATGCTGTTCTTCGCGCTGCCGAACCTGGTGATGCACGGCTCGATCGTGTTCGGCTGCCTCGGCTATCTCGCGTGGCTGTCGTGGCCCGTGTGCGTGCTCGCGCTGACCGCGATCGTCGCCGGCTCGCTCGGCTATCACACCGGCGATCGCCGCGCGATCGCGTCGCTGGAGGCGGCCGGCCACGCGCAGGACCGCCTGTTCGGCTATCTCGGCTCGCTGTTCTCCGGCGCGAAGGAACTGAAGCTGCACGACGCGCGCGCGCGCCAGTTCGTCGACGGCCAGCTCGGCGCCGCGATCGGCGAGGTGCGCGACCACCGCCGCCGCGCGTTCAGCGCGTATGCGATCGGCGTCGGCTGGATCATCTTCCTGTTCTACGTGTTCCTCGGCGCGGCCGCGTTCTGGCCGCAGCTCGGCGTGCATGCCGATGCGGGCACGGCGGCCGGCTACGTCGTCGTGTTCCTGTTCATGCTGGTGCCGCTCGACGGTCTGCTGAACAACCTGCCGACCGTCAACGCGGCGCGCGTGTCGCTCGGGCGCATCGAAGGCGTGATGGCCGAATTCGGCGCGCTGCGGACGGTGCCGCCTGCGAGCGACGCGCCCGACGTGCCGCCGGCAGGCGCCGTCACGCTGCGCGGCGTCACGCACGCGTATTTCCACGAGCGCGACGAACGGATGTTCCGCATCGGGCCGATCGACCTGACGATCCGGCCGGGCGAGCTCGTGTTCATCGTCGGCGGCAACGGCAGCGGCAAGACGACGCTCGCGAAGGTGCTGACGGGGCTCTACGAGCCGGAGGAAGGCACGATCGAGGTCGACGGCCGCCCGATCGGCTGGCGCGAGCGCGCCGCGTACCGGCAGCGTTTCAGCGCGGTGTTCAACGACTTCCACCTGTTCGATGCGCTGCTCGGCATCGTCGATCCCGACGATCCGGCGCGGACGCAGGCCGATGCGCGCGCGAACGCGCTGGTCGCGAAGCTCGCGCTCGATCACAAGGTGAAGGTCGTCGACGGCGCGTTCTCGAACCGCGCGCTGTCGACCGGGCAGCGCAAGCGGCTCGCGCTCGTCGTCGCGTACCTGGAGGACCGGCCGTTCTACCTGTTCGACGAATGGGCGGCCGACCAGGATCCGTCGTTCAAGGCGGTGTTCTACGAACAGTTGCTGCCCGAGCTGCGCGCGCGCGGCAAGGCCGTGATCGTGATCACGCACGACGACCGCTATTTCGGTCTCGCCGATCGCCTGCTGAAGCTCGACAACGGGCAGATCGTCAGCGATACGACGCCCGCGCGGTCACGCGCACGCGATGGTGCGGATGTGCTGAGCGCGTAAGTATCGTCAAACACCTGCCGCCTGCGCGCAGCGGATGCTGCACGCAGGCGGTTTCAGGTTCGAAGGATGGTGAGCGTCGGGAAGTACCGGAAGAACCTGAGATATATCGTTTGCGACGTCGACGGAATGCAGCGGAACAGGCATTCGCGCAACACGCGCGAGACAATGCAATTCGCGACCACGCCACCCCACCCGCGCACGACCCGCCGCGCGTTCAGCGCACGGCCGGCAGCGTCAGCATCGTATCGGTCATCACGTCGGCCAGCTTCAGCGCCGACATCGGCCCGCCGAACCCCCAGATGTTCCGCTCGACCAGCGCGATCCTGCGCTCGCGCAGCGCGGGCACGAAACGCCACACCGGCGAATCGAGTTTCGACGACAGCGGCACGTCCATCCCCGTCGCGGTGACGAACAGCACGGCGAGATCGCGTTGCCGGAGCAGATCGGCGGACGTCACGTAAAGCGTGCCTTCCCGCGTCGGCTTCTTCGGCCACGGGTCGAGCCCGAGCGCGCGCGCGAGGCCGGCCGACGTGCTGTTGCCCGTATAGGCCCAGTAGCGGTCGGGCAGCCCGAGATCCTGCAGCAGTGCGATGCGTTCGCCGCCGCGGCCCGCGGCCGCGAGCCGCGCCGCATTGCGCGCGATCCCTGCGTCGAGTTGCGCTTCGACCGCCTGTGCGCGTGCCTCGCGCCCGGTCACGCGACCGATCGTCCGGAAGATCTGGCGCATCCAGTCGAGCTGCGTGACGGGCACGCCGCGTTCCGACACGTTCGGGCTGAACTGGAACAGGATCGTCGGCGCGATCCGGTCGAGCGCGGCGAAGATCGGCGCATGCCGGAAGCCGACGCCGATGATCAGGTCGGGCTTCACCGCGGCAATCGCCTCGAGCCCCGGCTCCTGCCTCGAACCGATGTCGGTCACGTGCGCGAGCCGGTCGCTCTGGTAGCCGAGCCAGCCCGGATAAAACGCGGTATCGGCCATGCCGACCGGCACGAGGTCGAGCGCGATCACGCTTTCCGCGAACATGAAGTCGAGCGCGACCACGCGCTGCGGCCGCACGGGCATCGTCGCGCTCGCCTGCGACACGACGGGGTTGGCGGCGAGCGAGCGGCCCGGTTGCGACGGCATGCCGCCCTGCCCGGCGCGCGCGCCGTCCGCGATCGCGACGGCCGGCGCACCGCAGCACGCGGCGCCGAGCGCGGCCAGTGCCGCGAGCGCATGGCGGCGGCCGGCATGCGGTACCGGCATCACCGGATCGCATCCTGCCCGGCCAGCGCCGCGTCGTCCATCGTCAATAGCAGCGGGCAGCTTCCACACAGTTGCGTTTCTCCAGGAATTTCATAGCGCAGGCAGCATACGCGGCGCGCGCGAAACGGCGTCGGCAGCAGCGGCGAGCGCGGCACGGCGTCGCGCACCGGCATGCGCAGCGGATTCGGCTCGCCGGCGACGCACGACGCGCCGAACAGCCAGTCGGCATCGCGAACGGGATCGGCCGCGCACGGCAGCGCGCGGTACGTGTCGAGCAGATAGTCGAGCAGGTTGCCCGCGTTGCTCCACAGCACGCGCGGCGTGACGCGGCCCATCGCCGCGAGCAGGTCGATCACCGCGCCGAGATGCGCGACGAGCCCCGCATAGCGCGGCGCAGGTTCGTCGCACGGTGCGCCGAGCGCGTCAGGCGAGACATACAACGCGGCCGGCATCCCGTCGTCGAGCGCGACGAAGGTGCGCTCCGGCGCCATGTCGAGCGGCCGGCCGAGCGTCAGCGCGGCGACCACGCCGGCGGGCGCCGCGCGGCCGAAGTAGTACTTGCTCCATTGCGACATCAGCGCGCGCGCATGCAGCACCGGATCGCCGCCGTAGTGGCGGACCATCGCGTCGAGCACCGTATCGCGATGCTCGGGCAGCGCGCTGACCGGCACGACGATCCGGCCCGGCGCGTGCGTGTCGTCGGGCATCCCGAGCCACACGGCGTCGAGATGCGCGGCGAACGGTTCGGGCGCGAACGCGGAGAATCGCGTGGCGCGTGCGCCGTCGAGCGCCGGCGTCATCGCCCCGCGCGCCGGGCGCGGCGCCCCTCGAGGATCAGCAACCCGAGCAGGTAAGGCGCGCCGATCAGCGCGGTCAGCACGCCGGCCGGCACTTCGCGCGGCGCGACGACCGTGCGGGCGGCCAGATCGGCGAGGCCGAGAATCAGCGCGCCGCATGCGGCCGCGAGCCACAGCCGCGTGCGATGCCGGCGCGCGCCGAGCATCGTCGCGACGTGCGGCGCCATCAGCCCGATGAAGCCGACCGGGCCGACCGCCGCGACGGCCGCGCAGGCGGCGAGCGTCGCGATCGTCAGCGCGAGCGGCCGCAGCGCGGCGACCGGCAGGCCGAGCGCGGCCGCCTGGTCGTCGCCGAGCGCGAGCATGTCGAGCGGCCGCGCGAGCCACGCGAATACCGGCAGCGCCAGCACGCACCACGGCAGCAGCATCGACACCTCGCCCCAGCTGCGGCCGTAGGTGCCGCCGACGAGCCAGACGACGAAGCGCGCGGGCTGCACGCTTTGCTGCGTGATCAGCCATTGCGCGAGCGTGGTCCACAGCGCGCCGATCGCGATGCCGGTCAGCGCGACCGCGAGCGGTGCGTAACGATGCCGGTGATTCAGCACGAGCGTGATCGCGAGCGACGCCGCACCGCCGCTCAACGCGGCCGCCGCGAGCGTCACATGCCCCATCAGCGGCCACGTCGACAACGCGAACAGCGTGACGAGCCCCGCGCCCTGCGTGACGCCGAGCACTTCGGGGCCGGCGAGCGGGTTGCGCACGACGCTCTGCATCGCGACCCCGCTCACCGCCAGCAGCGCACCCGCTAGGAGCGCACACAGCAGCCGCGGCATGCGCAGGTCGATCAGCATCCGCGCGACGGGATCGTGACCCGACAGCGCGGCGGACCAGCGTGCCGGCGACAGCCATTCGGGGCCGGCCGACACGCCGACGAACACGACGAGCGCGCCGGCCACGACGAACAGCGCGGTGCGCAGCGGCCAGCCGAGCCGTTCGAGCCAGCCGACCATGCGCGTCGCCCCGCCGCCGGCCGCGCGTTCGGCTTGTGCGTGCAGCACGCCCGACCACGCGGCGCCGCGCCGGATCATCGCGAGCATCAGCGGCGTGCCGACGAGCGCGATCGCGACGCCGGTCGACAGCGTCGCGTCGAGGCCCGACGCGAGCACCGCGCTGTCGGTGACGAGCACGAGCGCACCGCCCGCGAGCGCCGACAGCGGCACCAGCACGCCGAGCCGCGCCGCGCGTGCGCCGCGCACCTGGCGCAGCAGGTTCGGCGCGACCAGCCCGACATACGACAGCGGGCCCGCGATGCTGACGGCCACGCTGGTGAACGCGACGGCGACGATTGTCGCCGCGAGCCGCGTCGCGTCGACACGCACGCCGGCCGCGGCCGCCGCCTCGTCACCGAGCGCGAGCGGATTCAGCGGCCGGATCACGAACGGCAGCGCCAGCAGCGGCACGACGAGCCAGCGTGCGGCGAGCGCGAGCCCGGTCGCGCCCGGCTGATAGAGACTGCCGTTGGTCCACAGCGCGGCGCCCGCGATGTTCTGCTCGAAGAACGCGAGCACGAGCGTCGACAGCGCCGCGAACAGCAGCATGCAGACGCTGCCCGCGAGCACGAGCCGCAGCGGCGTCGCGCGCCAGCCGCCGGCCGCGACGATCGCGCACGCGGCGGCGACCAGCCCGCAGACGAACAGCAGCGGCACTGATGCGACCCCGGCGAGCGCCGGCACCAGCATCGCCGCGAGCAGGCCGAGCTGGGCGCCGCCCGTCACGCCGAGCAGGTCGGGGGATGCGAGCGGGTTGCGCGTGAGCGACTGGAACAGCGCGCCCGCGATGCCGAGGCAGCCGCCCGCCACGAGCGCGGCCGCGACGCGCGGCAGGTTGAGATCGAACAGGAACACGCCCGCGAGCGCGGCCGCGTCGCTGCCCGGCACGGCGTTCCACCACACGCGCAGGTCGGGTGCGACGCGCAGCACCGCCAGCACCGCGATCAGCGCGACGAGGCCGAGCGCAAGCGCGCCGGCGCGGCGGCCGGCTGCCGCACCGTGGGCGCCCTGCCCGCTCGCGGCGAGCCGTTTGCGCATCGCGAACGTCGTCATACGGCGATATCCCGCTGGACTGTGCGATCGAACGCGTCCGTCGCGCCGGATGCCGGCGGTCCGTAGGCCGGCACGCACATCGGCGCGCCCGTCTGCGGATGCGCGAGCTTCAGCATGTCGACGCCGAACGCCGCGCGCAGCTGCGCAGGCTCCAGCATCGCGTCGGGCGAGCCCTGCGCGACGAGGCGGCCGGCACGCATCAGCACGATGTCGTCGCTGTACGCCGCTGCCTGGTTCAGGTCGTGCAGGACCCACACGATCGTCAGCCCGCGCGCGCGGTTCAGCGCACGCAGCGCGTCGAGGATGTCGAGCTGGTGATGGATGTCGAGATAGGTCGTCGGCTCGTCGAGCAGCACGATCGGCGCCTGCTGCGCGAGCGCCATCGCGATCCACGCGCGCTGCCGCTCGCCGCCCGACAGCGCGCCGACGTCGCGCCCGGCGTCGCCGGCGAGACCGCTCGTGTCGAGCGCCTCGTCGATCGCCGCATGATCGGCGCGCGACAGCCCGCGCAGGAAGCCGCCGTACGCGTAGCGCCCGTACGCGACGAGCTCGCGCACCGTCAGGCCCGACGGAATCTGGTTGAACTGCGCGAGCATCGTGAGCTCGCGCGCGAGCGCGCGACGGCGAAACGACGCGAGCGGCTTGCCGTTCACGTCGACCTGGCCCGCACGCGCGGGCTGCAGGCCCGCGAGCGTGCGCAGCAGCGTGCTCTTGCCGCAGCCGTTCGGGCCGCACAGCGCCGTGACGCGGCCGGCCGCGATCGACAGGTCCAGCCCGTCGATCACGACATGGTCGCGATAACCCACCGTCAGCCCGCGCGCGGCCAGCGCGGCGCTACTACGCGTCATCGGTCCTCCGTTCGGTCGCGCGCGGGACCGTGTAACTCTGCGCCATCGCGACGACCACCTTGCGCGGCCCCTCGAACGGGTCACGTGCGTGCGCGGTCAGCATGTTGTCGAGCATCAGCACGTCACCCGTCCGCCACGGGAACACGATGCGCTGGCGGTCGAGCACGCCGCGGATCTCGGCGAGCGCGTCGGCCTCGAGCGGCTCGCCGTCGCCGTAATACACGTTGCGCGGCACGTTCTCGAGCCCGACCGCGTCGACGAGCGCTTCCTGCATGTCGTCGTCGAGCGCGGACAGGTGAAACAGGTTCGCCTGGTTGAACCACACACGGTCGCCCGTGCGCGGATGGCGCGCGACGGCCTGGCAGCGTTCGCGCGTGCGCAGCAGCAATTCGCCGTCGTCGTCGGTACGCCATGCGCATTCGATCCCGCGTGCCGCGCACATCCGCTCGACCTCGGCCGGCTCCTCGGTGCCGAACGATTGCTGCCACGGCAGGTCGAGCCCCTGGCCGAAATTGCGCACGTACAGCAGCTCGCGCTGCTCGAAGCGCGCGATGAGCGCCGGATCGAGCGCGCGATAGACGGCGCGGCTGTCCGCGATCGGCGTCGCCCCGCCCTTCGGCGCCGCGAGCGCGCAATGGAACCAGATCCGCAGCGGCCACTCGCGCGTGTACGACTGCTCGTTGTGCAGCGGAATCGCGCGGTGCGGCGGGTATTCCGTCGACGTGTAGACGGCGCCCTCGACCTGGCTGCGCGGCGTCGACGCGTATTCATAGCCGATCAGCGGATCGCCGAACGATGCCGCGAACCGCTGGAACGCATCGATCGACGGCACGTGAAAGCCCGTGAACAGCACACCGCCCGCCCGTTCGAGCGTGTCGGCCGCGATCGCATGCGCGAGCGGCGCGATCTCGTCGATCGAAATGCCGTCGGCGCTGCGCGGCGACACGACGGTGGGCAGCCCCGGCTCGATACGCAGGTCGTCGAGCGTCGGCAACGAAAGCAGGGTCATGCAACGTCCTCTTCAGGTGACGCGCCGGATCGCGGCGCGGCGGGTCACGACGTGCGCGTCGCGCGTTCGCCGTCCATCGCGCGGCGCAGGCTCGCGGGGCGCATGTCGGTCCAGACGGTCTCGATGTGCGCGAGGCAGTCGGCTTTCGGGCCGCGCACGCCGACCTCGCGCCAGCCGGCCGGCACGGGCCGGAACGTCGGCCAGATCGAATACTGTTCTTCGTCGTTGATGACGACCGTGTAGACGAGGTCGTCGGTATCGGCGGAAGGCGTCGTGGCTTGCGTCATGATCGAAAAAACGGGAAGCGGTTGAAGGATGCGAAGCGGCAAGTGACCGGACCGTCGGATCGTTGGACCGTTGAATCGGCCGCTCCTGTCTTGAAGACGATTGGCCGGCGCGTTTTTTTACCGTCGCCGCGCGCGGCCGCCGAGAAACACCGGGCACGCGACGCCGCGATGGCATGCGTCGAGGCATTCCGCGCAGTGCCGCTCCGCGTCGCGCACCATGAAATGCACGAGGGTTTGCGACACGTTCAGCGCGCGCGCCGCGGTCTGCAGCGTCTCCTCGCGCAGCCGCACCATCTCGAACGCCGCGCGGCTGCGCGCCGGCAGGTCGTCGAGCGCGGCCCATACGCGACGCAGCGTGTCGCGCGTCAGCAGCGCGGCCTCGGGCGTCGGTTCCGGCGACGGCACGTCGAAGCCGTCGTCCTCTTCCGTGTGATAGACGTTCTCGAGGCTTTGCCGGCGGCACGCGTCGATCGACGCGTTGCGCACCATCCGCGTCACGTACGCGACCGGCTGGCGCACGGCGTCCTGGTTCGGGAATTCGACGAGCTTCACGAACACGTCGTGCACGACGTCCTCGGCCCGGCTCGCACAACCGACGAAGCCGCGCGCGACGTTGACGAGCATCGCGCGATGGGCGATCAGCACGTCGAGCAGCGCGCCCTGCGCACGCGGCTGCGCGCCGCGATGCGCCCGCGGTGCGGGACGTGACGGGAGGTCCGGACAACTGCCGAGGAACGGGTTCGCCGCTGCGGCTGCCGGCCGTTCGAGCACTTCCGCCATTGCCATCGATCTGCTCCGTCAGATTTCGAGATAGCGCAATTTAACGTAAACGCAAATCATTCTCAATACGATTACGGGATGTCCCTTCAGATCGTCAGGATTTGTCTGATTAATTGACGGGATCCGTGTTTTTGTCGGACGGGATGGCTGCCGCGCAGCGGTGGCGTGGGGAAAGCTTTCCGCGGGAAGGAATTGGCATGGCACCTAAACGGCCCGCGGCGCCTGGTGGGTGTGGAACGGCGTCGGGAGCGCCGCAAAGAAGCGCCGGCATGCCGGCGCTTCTTTGCGGCGCGCGCGGCGCGCGCGGCGCGTCCGGCCGCGCACGCAGCGCGCGTCAGTAGATGAACAGCCGGATCGTTGCGGTTGCATCGAACCGCCCGATCTTCGGCGGCCCGAACGACTTCAGCACCGCGTCCATCCGCACGCTTTGATTCATCACGTTCGACGGAAACTGCGCGAGCGTGAACTGCTGGTTGAACGGAATCGCGTTGCCCTTGCTGTCCTCGATGCCGATCCCGAAATTGCTGTCCTTCGCCGGCACCAGCAGGCCGTTCTGCAGCGGATAGCTCGTTTCGAAATAGCCGTCGACGCGCACCGCGACGTTGCACTTCTTGGACAACGACAACGAGAACGGCTTGCGCGGCACCACGGGCAGGAAGCCGTTACCCACCGCCTGCACCTGTCCGAAGTTGACGATGCCCGGTTCGGGCGTCACGAGCACGTCGACGAAGCACGGCGTCGGCTTGAGGTTGCGCAGGCCGCTCAGGCGGTACTGGAAGCTCGTGCCGAATGCATTCAGCCCGAACTCGCCGTCGAACTGGAACACAGTGTAGATATCGCTCGGCGGCTGGACCCAGTTGCCCTTCTTGCGCACGACGACCTGGTAGTCGATGCTGATGCGGGTCTGCTCGCAACGCCTGTGATCGAAGTCTTCCCTGCTGCACGGCGGCACCGCATAGCCGGTAAACACCCCGCCGCTGCGATTGCTCGTCTTGTCGAAGTAGTCGACGCCCTTGTAGCGGATGCCGATCTCCAGCCCCCACGCGGCCGGGTTCGTGCGATTCGGATTCGCGTAGAAATAGATGTTGTCGACGACTTTCAGGCTGTCGGCATCGCCGAGGTCCTTGTAGCAATACCCCGACGTCGTGCGGACCGGCGACACCCAGATCACGTAGCCGTCCGGCGCGTCGGTCGGATACGACGCCACGCCGCCGATCGGCTCGGTCAGCGAGGTCGCGCCGCTGTTCGTCAGGCATCGCAGCGCCCACGCCGGCTGCGCCGCCGCGACCAGCAACGCAAGCACGAGCCAGCGCAGCCATGCTGCCGGCCGTTGCCGTTCGCGCATCCCGCCGCTCATCGCTTCACGCTCTTGCACGCACCGGCATCGCACGCGTATTCGACCGCCACCTGGCCGCCGTAATCGTCGATATGCGTGACGAACAGCGTCGACGGCGTCGCGGCCTTGAACGGCACGCCGGCCGTGCTCATCGGGCTCACCATCACCGGCTCGATCGGCACCGGCGTCTTCTGCGCGCCTGCCGTCACCTCGACCACCGTCACGTGGTACGGCGTCGGGTTGTCGAACACGAGCGTGTGCGCGGCCGGGTCCACCCGCAGCGTCATCGGCAGCGTCCAGTCCTCGTCGCGCGCGGGCTGCACGGCCTTCGGCCGGTAGAACAGCTTCATCTGCGTATGCAGCGCGATCTGCAGCGTGTTCGGTATATCGGACTTCGGCGGCACTTCGCGGATGTTCAGGTAGAACACCGATTCGCGATCGGCCGGCAGCGCGGCACCGGGCAGCTTCGCGATCCGCAGCACGTTGCGCTCGTTCGCCTCGATGCGCTGCAGCGGCGGCACGACCATCAGCGGCGACGCGATCTTGTTGCCCTTCGCGTCCTCGAGCCACGACTGCACGAGATACGGATACGTCGTGCTCTTGTTCGTGATCGTGACGATCGCGGCCTGTTCGCCTTCGTTGAAGATCACGCGGGTGCGGTCCGGGACGATCGCCGCGTGCGCGACACCGGCGAGCAGCGCGCTCGCCGCGCTCAGCATGCACGACGCGCGGCGCAGGAAGGAAAGGGAGAAAACGTGGTTCATCGCTGGATCCGTGAAATCATCGTTCGACCCGTGCGGCCGCTGCGTGCGGCTCGCCGGATGCCTGGCACGTCACCGGAATCGGCGTGCCTTCGAGTTGAAGCTGGTTCGGCAGCACGTCCACCGTGCACAGCGTGCGTTCGCCCGCGCGCACCGCGAGCGCGGATTTCGGCTGAACCTGGGTCAGGAACGCGGCCCCGCCCTCGCCGACGATGCCGAGCTCCTTGCCGTTCGCCGCGTCCTGCACCGATGCGCCGAACGGCAGCGGCTTGCCGGCCGCGTCGGTCAGCGTCAGGTACAGGTTGCTGCCGCGCGCCGCCGAAAACCTGACGAAGCCGATCGCGCCGTCGGTCAGCACCATGCGCTGGATCGGGTTCGATACCTGCACCTCGAGCGGCAGCTTCTCGACGTTGACGGTCGCGTCGTACACGTTGTACGGCGAGATCCCGTCGAGCACCGCATAGCCGCGCGAGTCGGTGTGCGTGAGCGTGCCGGACAGCGGCACGTCGCGCACGCCGTCGGTCGAGACCAGGAGGCGCGTATCGCCCGCGTTGCCGTTCGCGTGTGCGGCGAGCCCGTACTGCGTCGCGACGAGCGAGCCGTCGACCTCGAGCGACGCGGCCGCATACGCGTTCGCGACCGTCGACGCCTGTGCGGTCAACTGGACCGCCGACGTGCGCTGGCGGAAACTCGCGTTCGCCGATGCGCGGCCGTCGGTCGCGCCCGCGTTGACCTGGTAGGTGCGGCCGTCCGGATCGTCGTAGATGTAGCCTGCGTTCGCGCTCGTGCTGCCGTTGCCCGTCGTCAGGTTCGACGTGACCGTGTGACGACCGCCGATCGGCAGCGTCGCGGTCACCGAGAGCTGGTTGCCGCTCGTGCCCGCGCTTTGCGTACGGAACGCCGACAGGCTGACGTTCAGGTTGCGCAGCGCACCGATCGAGAACGCACGCGTCAACGTGAGGCCGATGCGCTGCTCGGACGAGCGCGCCCAGTAAGTCGTCTGGTCGTACGAAAAATAGGTCGACGTGTCGCCGAAGCGCTTCGACAGCGTCGCCGAATAGCGCTGCTTGCTGTTGGCGAGGCCGTATGCGGTCGGGTCGCCCGAGAACTGCGCGAAGTTCGTGTATTCGCGCTCGGAAAAGCGGTAGCCGAAAAAGCGCACGTCGGCATCGAGCATGTCGAAATGCTTCGAATAGTTGATCCGGTACGAGTTGCCGTTGCGCGTCGCGCCGTTCCACCACAGGCGCGCACGCGCATGCGTGACGTCGGCCGAGACTGCGCCGAACGTGCCGAAATCGCGGCCGACACCGAGCGCGATCGACGTATAGCCCGACGCGGCGATGAAGCCGCCGTACACGGTGAAATCCAGCGGCAGGCCGTACGCCGCTTCACCGAAACCGAAGAACGGCGTGATGCCGGCACCACCGAACTGCCGCGGCTTGCCGACCGCGGCCTTGTAGCGCAGCTGTCCGGTGCGCGCGAGAAACGGCACGGCGGCCGTCGTCACCTGGAAGCGCTGCACGCTGCCGTCTTCTTCCTCGACCGCGACGTCGAGCGTGCCCTGCACGCTCGTGTTGATGTTCTGCAGCGCGAATGCGCCCGGCGACACGCGCGTCACGTACAGCACGCGGCCCGCCTGCGAGACGGTCACGGTCGCGTTGGTGCGCGCGACGCCCGCGATCAGCGGCGCATAGCCGCGCAGCGAAGGCGGCAGCATGCGGTCGTCGCTGCGGATCGACGCGCCGGTCAGCGCGAACGTGTCGAAAATGTCCGAACTCAGGTAGTCGTCGCCGAACGTCACCGTCGACTGGATCGACGGCAGCGCACGAAATGCGTAAAGCCGGCTGAAGCGGAACGTGCGATCCGCGTACGCGCTGCTGCCCGCGTTCGACTGCGCCTGGTAGTCGCCGCGAAAGCGCCACGCGTCCCAGTTCGCGCCGATCGTTCCGTAGGCCTGGATCGAATTCGTCTGCTCGCCGCCCGAACCGAAGTTGCGGTTCGTGTTCGCGATCACGCGATAGTCGAGCATCGCGCCCGGAATCCCTTCGGACCAGCGCTCCGGCGGCAGGTAGTTCGAATCGGTGAATTCGAGCGCGGCCTGCGGAATCGTGATCTTGAGCCGACCGTCGCTCTTCAGGTAACGCACGGTGGCGCCCTCGATCGCGCCGAGATCGACGCAGCGACCGCCCTGGAAGCGCGGCAGGTCCTTCGCGAGCGACGGCTTCAGCCCGAATTGCGCGACGAGTTCCGGAGGCAGGCACGGCTTGCCTGCACCGGACGGGTCGAGCGCGATGAACTGGATCGCCTGCAGCCCGTAGAACAGGTCGTTGACCTGCACGTCGAGCATGTATTCGCCCGGCAGCGTGAAGTCGGCCTGCGCGAACTGCGACAGGTCGACGTTGTTCGAGCCGTCGATGTCGAGGAACGACGAATTGAATTCCGTCGCATGGCTCTGGCTGCCGACCACCAGCACGGAGACGCAAAGGAAGGAATGTCTGATTCGCACGCGGTGCTACCGGAAGTCCGAGAAAAACTGGGCAGGAAAACAGGCAGGAGAAGGGGTGCGCGCACCCCTCCCCCGTGACGGCCGCTTACTGGTAGCGAACCGTGAAGTTCGCGACGCCGTCGGCCGTACCCGGCGTCACGTCGGCTGCCGTCGCTTCGTAGCGTGCGGCGAAGCGCACGGTGTTGTTGCCGTTCTGCAGCAGGGTTGCAGCGGCCTGTTCGACGCCGTTGTCGAGGTCTTCGCCCGTTGCGCCCTGTACGCGGATGCCGACGTTGGTTGCCGAGCCGATCGTGGCGAGCAGCTTCGGCTGGGCCGCGTTCGACGTACCCGTGAACGTGAAGAATGCGTTCTTCGAGATGCTGGTGTCGCAGTCGGTCAGGACGATGTCGAACTTGACCGGCTCCGACTTGTCGCCGGCCTTCTTGAACGTGTGGGTCGGCACCTTGCCGAGGTTCACGGTCTGGTTGACCGAACCCGAGTCGATACCGCACGCGCCCGCGACGATCTCGCCCGTGAAGTTGATCGTGCCGGTGCCGGCTGCGAAGGCCGAGGTGGACAGGGCTGCGAGTGCGACAGCGGCCAGGAGGGATTTTTTCATGACGTTTTCCGTGAGAATTGCAAAGGGAATGGACGACGTGGCGGATACAAAAGGCAGCGTGTGGTTGGCTTCCGTCCGTCACGAGGCGGCATTATCGAGATATGAATGAAAGAATTCTGTAAAGCATTGTCAAATCGCAAATGACAATCTTCGCCTTGCGTACTTTCAAACCCACTGTTTCCTTGAAATTCTCAATCACGATATTTTCATCCGCAGTCCTTTTTGATTTTCCAGAACCGACTGAAAATTAAAGACATTTCTTTTTGGGATCGCTTATTCCCCGCCCCTCCTTGCTGGATATGGCTTCGACGGATTACCAATCAAAAATGCCAAAATTCTGTCCGATCCTGCCATCGTTGCCCGACCGCAACGAATGCATTCATCGATTTTCAACTGAGAGGAAATTAACAGCTGATTTTCGGTGCCGTGGATTTCTCGCGCAAACGATTGCGCAATCCGCACAAACGTTTTGCCGCGACATTTCGTCACCCGTCATTATTCCCGATACAAGAATCAATTGAATCGTCAACCCGGGATTAAAAGCCGCATGTAATGCCGTGCGCCGTCTCGACATTCGGCGTACCTGCGCGACGACGCGCACGCGACGTTTCGGCGCCCTGGATGGAATCGAAAAAGGAGGAAGTCCGGCACGCTCGGGGCCGTGTGACGACGCGATCGGTCGCCAGGATGCGTGACGGGTTGAAGGCGCGCTTCAGCTCGACAGCGGGGAGAAACTATATGGATGACGACGACGCGCGGATGCGTTCATCGTCGATCGGTGCCGACGGCCGGATGGACGCCACACCGGTCGGGGTGGCGACGACACATCGCAATGCGCGATCGCCACCCGCACGGCTAGCGAATCACGCGGCGGCCTCCCCGGCTGACGCCGGCGTCCAGCCGCCGCCCAGTGCGCGATACAGCGCAATCGCATTCGCGAGCCTCAGTTCCTTGAGCCGGATCAGTTCCTGTCCCGACTCGTACGTGCTGCGCTGCGCGTCGAGCAGTTCGAGATACGTCGCGACGCCGCCCGCATAGCGGCGCTCGGCGAGCTTCAGCCGCGCGCCGTCGGCCGCGTACACGTCCTGCTGCGCGGCAAGCTGGCGATCGATCCAGTCGCGCGCGGCGAACGCGTCGGCCACTTCGCGAAACGCGGTCTGCACGGTCTTCTCGTATTCGGCGACCGCGATGTGCTTGCGCGCGGTCGCGACGTCGAGATTCGCGCGATTGCGGCCGCCCGCGAAGATCGGCAGCGTGATGCGCGGCGCGAACGTCCACACGCTCGTGCCGCCCGCGAACAGGCTCGAGAACGCGTCGCTGACCGAGCCGTAGTCGGTCGTCAGCGCGACGCGCGGGAAGAATGCGGCGCGCGCGGCGCCGATCTGCGCGTTCGCGGCCTTGAGCCGCGACTCGGCCTGCCGGATGTCCGGCCGCCGCTCGAGCAGCGCGCTCGGCGCGCCGGGTGCCACCGGCGCGATCGCGAGCGCGTCGAGCGCGGTGCCGTCGGCCGGCACCGTGCGCGCGAAATCGCCGGCAAGCAATTGCAGCGCGCGCACCGACTGCGCGTGTTCGCGCTGCAGCGCGGCCTGCGACGCACGTGCGGACGCGACCAGCATCTCGGCCGAGCGCAGCTCGATCGCATCGCTCGTGCCGGCCGCATAGCGGCGCTGCGTGAGCGCGGCGATGCGCTCGCGCGCGTCGAGGGTGTGCTGCGCCAGCGCCAGTTGCGCGTGCAACGACCGTTCGGAAACGTACGCGCCGGCGACTTCGGCAATCACGCCGATGCGCACCGTGCGCTGCGCGTCGGCCGTCGCGAAATACTCGGCGAGCGCTGCATCCGACAGGTTGCGCACGCGGCCGAACAGGTCGAGCTCGTACGCGCTGATACCCACGCCGGCGCGATACAGCCCGCTCACCGCGCTCTCGCGCACGACCGGGTCGTACTGGCGCGTGCGCTCGTAGCCGAGGTTCGCGTCGAGCGACGGCATCCGGTCCGCGCGCTGCACGCCGTACAGCGCACGCGCTTCGTCGAGCCGGCCGGCCGCGATCCGCAGGTCGCGATTGTTCGCGAGCGCCGCGTCGATCCAGGCCTGCAGCGCCGGGTCGGTGAAATATGCGCGCCAGTCGTCGAGCAGCGCGGCATCGACAGGCGCCGCGACCGACGCCGGCTGCGTGCCGCCGTCGACCGGCGCATAGCTGGCCGGCACCGGCGCCGCCGGCCGCTCGTAGCGCGGCGCGAGCGAGCAGCCGGCGAGCGCGAACGCGAGTGCAGCGGCCAGCGCGACCGGGGCCCGCGGCGTCGCGTGCGCCTTCAGGTGAAACGTCATTGCGCACCCTCCATCGTCGCCGGCCGCGACCCGCCGCGCCGGCGCGGGCCGACGTCGAACAGGCGGCCGACGATCACGAAAAACAGCGGGACGAGGAATACCGCGAGCACCGTCGCCGTGATCACGCCGCCGAGCACGCCGGTGCCGATCGCCGTCTGCGCGCCGGACGCGGCGCCAGATGCGAACGCGAGCGGCAGCACGCCGACGCCGAATGCGAGCGACGTCATCACGATCGGCCGCAGCCGCAGGCGCGCGGCCTCGAGCGCCGCGTCGACGAGCGACATGCGCTGCGCGACCAGATCCTTCGCGACTTCGACGATCAGGATCGCGTTCTTCGCGGACAACCCGATCGTCGCGATCAGCCCCACCTTGAAGTAGATGTCGTTCGGCATCGCGCGCAGCGTGACGCCGAGCACCGCGCCGATCACGCCGAGCGGCACCACCAGCATCACCGCGAACGGGATCGACCAGCTCTCGTACAGCGCCGCGAGCGCGAGAAACACGACGAGCACCGACAGCGCGAACAGCATCGGCGCCTGTGCGCCCGACAGCCGCTCCTCGAACGACTGCCCCGACCACGCGTAACCGATGCCGGCCGGCAGTTTCGCGGCGAGCCGCTCGATCGCGGCCATCGCTTCGCCGCTGCTGTGGCCCGGCGCGGCCGAGCCGTTGATCGTGAACGACGGATAGCCGTTGTAGCGCGTGAGCTGCGGCGGCCCGAGCGTCCAGTGCAGTGTCGCGAACGCCGCGAGCGGCACCATCTCGCCGCGCGCGTTGCGCACGCGCAGCTTCTGCACATCGTCCGGATCGAGCCGGTGCCGCCCGGCGGCCTGCACGATCACGCGGCGCACCTGCGTGCCGTGCATGAAGTCGCCGATATAGTCGGAGCCGAACATCACCGCGAGCGTCGTGTTGATCTCGTCCATCGACACGCCGAGCGCCGACGCCTTGGCACGATCGATGTCGAGCTTGAGCTGCGGCGCGTCCTGCGTGCCGGCGAACATCAGGTCGGTGAGCGCCGCATCCTTGCCGCCCGCCGCGAGCAGTTGCTCGCGCGCGGCGCTGAACGCCGCATGGTCGAGCCCGCCGCGGTTCTGCAGCCGGAAGTCGAAGCCGCCCGTCGAACCGAGATCGGGCAGCGCCGGCGAGTTCATCGCGAACACCGTGGTGTTCGCCGTGCCCGCGAAGCGCGCGTTGATGCGCGCGACGATCGCCTGCACGTGATCGCGCCCGGCCTTGCGCTCCTTCCAGTTCTTCAGCGTGACGAAGATCATCCCGCCGTTCGGCCCCTCGCCGTACAGGTTGAAGCCGCCGAGCGCGAACGTGTACGCGGCCGGCTCGTCGCGACGAATGTACGATTCGACCTCGCGCACGCTCTGCATCGTTTCCGCGAGCGGCGTGCCCTGCGGCCGGATCACCATCACCATGAAGTTGCCCTGGTCCTCGTCGGGCAGGAACGCGCTCGGCAGTTGCGTGAGCATCAGCGCGGCCGCCGCGGTCAGCGCACCGTACACGACCAGCCAGCGCAGCGGCTTGTTCAGCATCGCGCCGACGCGCGTCGCATAGCGCTGCGTCGAGCGCGCGACGAAGCGGTTGAACCAGCCGAAGAAACCGCGCTTTTCGTGATGGTCGCCGGATACCGGCTTGAGCAGCGTCGCGCACAACGCGGGCGTCAGCGACAGCGCGAGAAACGCCGAGAAGCCGATCGAGACCGCGAGCGCCAGCGCGAACTGCCGGTAGATGTTGCCCACCGCGCCGCCGAAGAACGCCATCGGCACGAACACCGACGTCAGCACGACCGTGATGCCGACGATCGCGCCGCTGATCTGCTGCATCGCCTTGACGGTCGCGTCGTAGGGCCCGAGCCCTTCCTCGACCATCAGTCGCTCGACGTTCTCGACGACGACGATCGCATCGTCGACGAGGATGCCGATCGCGAGCACCATCCCGAACATCGTCAGCACGTTGATCGAGAAGCCGGCCGCATGCATCACGCCGAACGTGCCCGCGAGCGCGACCGGCACGACGAGCGTGGGGATCAGCGTCGCGCGCAGGTTCTGCATGAACAGGAACATCACGAGGAACACCAGCACGCCGGCCTCGACGAGCGTCGTGACGACCTTGTTCATCGACACGCGCACGAACGACGACGTCTCGTACGGGATCTGGTATTTCACGCCCGGCGGGAAGTAGGCGGACAGCGCGTCCATCGCCGCGCGCACGCGCTGCTCGGTGGCCACCGCGTTCGAGCCGGGCGCGAGCTTGATGCCCATGCCCGTGGCGACCTTGCCGTTCACGTACGACGGATAGTTGTAGTCGTTGCCGCCGAATTCGATGCGCGCGACGTCGCGCAGATAGAGCGCGGCGCCGTCCGGCTGCGTGCGCAGCGCGATCGCGCCGAAGTCGGCCGGCGTCTTCAGCGGCGCGTCGGCGAACACCGTCGCCGCGATCGGCGCGCTGTCCGGCACCGCGCTGCGGCCGATGTCGCCGACCGTCACGCGCGCGTTGTGCGCACGCACGGCCGACGCGATGTCCGACGCGGTGAGGCCGTGCCCGGCCAGCTTCACCGGGTCGGGCCAGATCCGCATCGCGTATTCGGCGCCCCAGAACTGCACCCGGCCGACTCCGTCGACGCGGCGCAGCGCCTGCACGACGTTCGCCGACGCGTATTCGCCGAGCTGCACGTCGCTCATCCGGCCGTCGTCGGACGTCAGCGACACGACGAGCTGGATGTTGTCCGCAGCCTTCTCGACCTGGATGCCGTCGCGCCGCACGGGTTCGGGCAGCCGCGCCTCGACCGTCTTCAGCCGGTTCTGCACTTCGACGGCCGCGAGATCGGCGTTGACGCCCTGCTTGAACGTCAGGTAGAGCGACGCCATCCCGGCGCTGCTCGTCGCGGACGTATACAGCAGCCCCGGCGCGCCGTTCATCTCGCGCTCGATCAGCGCGGTCACCGATTCCTCGACGACCTGCGCGGACGCACCCGGATACGTCGCATAGATGCTGACGACGGGCGGCGCGATGTCCGGATACTGCGCGACGGGCAGCGCGCGAATCGCGAACACGCCGCCGAGCATGATGAAGAGTGCGATCACCCACGCGAAGACGGGGCGATCGATGAAGAAACGTGCCATGTTGGTCTATGTGAACCGGTCAGGTTTGACGGGCGGCCGCCGGTGATGCGGACTTCGCCGACGAGGCCTTCGTCGGCGAGGCCTGCTCGACGGGCTTGACGGTGGTATCCGGCGCGAACTGCGCGGCGTTGTCGACGATCACGCGCTCGCCGCCCGCGAGACCGCGCGTGATGCGCCAGTCGCGGCCGCTCATCCGGTCGGCGGCGACTTCGACGTCCTTCACCTTGCCGTTCTCGCCGACCACGCGCACCGACGTGCGATCGGCCGTGCGCAGCAGCGCATCGCGCGGCACGAGGATCGCGCGCTGGTCGACGGCCGCGTCGAGCGCGATCCGCACATACGCGCCCGGCAGCAGTTCGCGCTCGGGATTCGGGAACAGCGCGCGCATCGCGACGGTATCGGTGGTCGGATCGACCGCGAGATCGCTGAACAGCAGCTTGCCCTTCAGCGGATACGCGGTGCCGTCGGCGCGCAGCAGCGTCACCGTGACGTCGTGCTGCGCGATGCCCGTCGCGCGCCCGCTCTTCACCGCGCGGCGCAGTGCGTCGACGTCGGCCGCCGGCTGCGAGAAATTCACGTAGATCGGGTCGAGCTGCTCGACGGTCGTGAGCGGCGTCGCCTGGTCCTGGCCGACGAGCGCGCCTTCGGTCACGAGCGCGCGCCGGGCGCGGCCCGAAATCGGCGCGGTGACGGTCGCATAGTCGAGCTGCAGTTGCGCGCGGGCGAGCTCGGCCTGCGCGGACGCGACGTCGGCCTTCGCCTGCGTGTCGCCCGCGACGGCCTCGGTGTGATCGCGCTCGCTGACTGCGCGGTCGCGCACCAGGTCGTCGTAACGGCGGCGCTTGTCGCTCGCCGCGAGCGCGGCGGCCTGCGCCTTCGCGAGCGCCCCTCTCGCTGCGTCGCGCGCGGCCTTCAGCGGTGCGGGGTCGATGCGGAACAGCACCGCGCCCTGCTTCACTTCCTGGCCTTCCTCGTAAGTCCGCGCGGTGACGATGCCCGCGACCCGCGCGCGCACTTCCGCCTGCCGATATGCGTCGAGCCGGCCCGGCAATTCGACGGTCATCGGCACGGCCGTCGGACGCACCGTCACGACCGTCGCGTCCTGGATGGCCTCCGGCGCCTTGTCCGGTTCGCCCTTTCCGCAGCCGGTCGCGGCCAGCACGGCCGCGAGCGCGAACGACGCCAGCCGCAGGCGGCGCCCCAGGGAGCGTTTGTTATTCATGTGCTGACCTCGGATCGTTCGCCGCCGATACAATGCGGCGGCTCAGGGTGGCCGATTATAATCAGTCACGACTGATTAAATACAGGTGGTCGTCATCCGGCCGCCATACTGTCTCAACAAAACGACAGCGAACTGTAAGGAAATTCACGACATGGCCCGCAAGACCCGGGAAGAATCGCTCGCCATCAAGCACCGGATCCTCGACGCCGCCGAGCTCGTGCTGCTCGAAAAAGGCGTCGCGCAAACCGCGATGGCGGACCTCGCCGAGGCCGCCGGAATGTCGCGGGGCGCCGTGTACGGCCATTACCGCAACAAGATGGAAGTGTGTCTCGCGATGTGCGACCGCGCATTCGCGCGTACGTCGGAAGGGTTCGACGCGGTCGACAGCCTGCCCGCGTTCGCCACGCTGCGCCGCGCGGCATCGCATTACCTGCGGCAATGCGGCGAGCCGGGCGCGATGCAGCGCGTGCTCGTGATCCTCTATACGAAATGCGAGCAGAGCGAGGAGAACGGCGCGTTGCAGCGCCGCCGCATGCTGCTCGAGCTGCAGATGCTGCGCATCACCAAGGCGCTGCTGCGCCGCGCGATCGCGGCCGGCGAACTGGCCGCCGATCTCGACGTGCATCTCGCGGCCGTCCATCTCGTGTCGCTGCTCGAAGGCGTGTTCGCATCGATGATCTGGACCAACCGCTTGCGCGGCAATCTGTGGAACGACGCGGAAGCGATGCTCGACGCCGGCTTCGACGCGGTCAGGACATCCGCGGCGCTGCGCGTGCGCGCGCAAAAATTTCCTGTCTGACGAAAAGCCGCGCAATAAATGCTGATTTAACCCGATTTACCGCAGTGCGAAACGAATGAGCCGACCCTCTTTAAAATTTTTAACGTTTCGCGGAACATCGGTAGACTGACGCTGTCATCTTTCTTTAGCGTCTTCGTGATAAACCGGGTTCGACCCGGAAAGGTCACGCCGCCGTTCGAAGCGGGCCTGCCCGCGAGTTGGGTCGAACGGAAACGACACAGGCCCCCTGGCGGGGCCTGTTTTGTTGCACGCCCGTCGCCCGCCCCGTCGTCACCCGACGGATCTGCCGCCGATGGTTCACGCCCACACCTCTTTGAACCGCTTTTCCTGGATGTGGACACCTTTGGTCAAGCCTGCCGCAATTCCTGATGCTTTCGCGCCCGGGCGCGCGCAGCGCCTCGTGCGCGCGCTCGTGCCGGCCGCCGTGCTCGGCGCCCTCGCCGCCTTCGGTCTCGCCGCCGCGCTGCCGGCCGTCTCGCAACTGCCGGGCGCCGTCGACTCGGGCACGGCCGCGCTGCCGCAGCGCGTGCTGTCCGACACGCCGTTTCCCACCGCGCAGCATTTCGTGACGAGCGAACTCGCGCGCACGATCGGCGAGCGCAACGAACGCGACGAACGCCCCGACCGCAACCTGCAGCCGGGCCTGTTCGCGCCGCTCAGCGCGCACCGCAACGACATGCTCGGCTATACGAGCCTGTTCCAGCTCGCGCCGCCCGAGCAGCAGCACGGGATGCGCGCGGGCGACATCGAACTCACGCTGTCCGATACGCTGAACCGTCTCGACGTGCCGCCCGAAGTGCGCATCCAGCTCGGCGATCTCGTCACCGGCAAGGTCGCGCTGCGTGCCGGCGCGCAGCGCGGCGACTACTACCGCATCGCGTACGACACCAACAACGGCACGCCGCACCTCACCGCGCTCGAGCTGCGCGTCGCGGGCCGCACGTTCGGTGCGATCTGGTTCCGCGCGCCGGGCGCCGACCACGGCGCGTACTACACGCTCGACGGCGCGCCGCTCGAAGCGGCCGCGTTCACGATGCCGGTCAAATGGACGCGCATCAGCTCGTTCTTCGGCGAGCGCGTCCACCCGCTGTCGCAGGCGATGGCATTCCATACCGGCGTCGATCTCGCCGCGCCGTCAGGCACGCCCGTCAATGCGGCGGCCGACGGCGTCGTGTCGTTCGTCGGCACCGATCCGGGCGGCTACGGCCACTACGTGATCGTCGATCACGCCGACGGTTATTCGACCTACTACGCGCATTTGTCCGCGTTCGCGCGCGGGCTGAAGACCGGCGAAACCGTCAGGCAGGGCCAGCGCATCGGCTCGGTCGGGATGACTGGCGCGGCCACCGGTCCGCACCTGCATTTCGAAGTGCACGTCGCGAACGACCCGGTCGATCCGCTCGTCACGCTCGCGAGCGCGCAGACGGGGCTGTCCGACATGCAGCTCACTGCGTTCCGCCAGGAAGCGGCGCAATGGCGCTTCCGCCTCGCGTCGATCAGTACGACGCCGTTTGCATTTGCGCAGAGCGACGGCCCGCTGTGGGGCGACTTCGCGACCGGTCCGTCGACGCTGCGTTCGGTGTTCGATACGCACTACAGCGCGTCCTGACGCTGACGCGCTGAAGTGCTGAAGTTCTCAAGCACCGAAGTTCTGAAGCACCTTCACGCCCGTCGCCGCTCGCTCGGCGACGACGCGGCCCGCTGCGGATAGCCGCACGCTCTCACCTTCATCACCGGAAACGCGCCGCATGCATCGCACGCGGCGCGCACGCCGTCACCGCACCGGTTCCGTGCGTTCAGCCGCAGCCCGCGCGATGCGCTCCGCGCGAGGACGACGCGACAGCAACCAGCGCGCCGCACCGTCGAGCGACGTGCACAGCACCAGATAAATCGCCGCGACGAACAGGAAGATCGGCGCCGGATACACCATCAGCCGGTTGTTCACCTGCGTCGCGACGAACGACAGTTCCGGCACGCCGACGATATACGCGAGCGACGTGTCCTTCACGAGCGCGACCCACTGGTTGACGAACGACGGCGTCATGATCCGGATCGCCTGCGGCAGCAGCACGTAGCGCACGGTCTGCCAGCGCGTGAGTCCGAGCGACAGCCCCGCCTGCCACTGCCCGTCGCCGGCCGCGACGATGCCCGCATGCACCGCATGCGCGAGATACGCGCCGCCGATCAGCGCCAGCGCGCACACGACCGTCGCGAGCCCCGGCACGTCCATGTGCAGCAGCATCGGCATCAGGAAGTACGTCCAGAAGATCAGCATCAGCACCGGAATCGCGCGAAAGAAGCCGATGAACGCGAGCAGCAGCACGCGCAGCGGGCCGCGCGCGAGCGCCATCGCGACACCGAGCGCCACGCCCAGCACCGCCGATGCGATGGCCGACGCGATCGCCAGCACGAGCGACAGCGCGGCGCCGCCGAGCGGGCCATCCGGGAATGCGCCGACGAGCAGGTACGGCAGGTTGTCGAGCAGCAGCGAGAGATCCATCGTCAACGCCCCGCCCCGAGCCGGTCGCGCCATTGCGTGGCCGCGTAGGCACCGGCCTCGATCGCGGCCACCGCGGCGACGTACAGCACGGTCGCGACACCGAAGGCGGCAAAGGTCTTGAACGTCTCCGTCTCGACCTGCCGCGACGCGTACGACAGCTCGGCGACACCGATCGCCATCGCGAGCGACGAGTTCTTCACGAGATTCATGTATTGGCCGAACAACGGCGGCAGCGCGATGCGCACGGCCTGCGGCAGCACGACGTAGCGCAGCGACTGCATCGGCGTGAGGCCGAGCGCCGCGGCCGCATCATGCTGCGCACGGCGCACGCCGCGCAGCCCGGCTTCGCATTCCTCGGCGACGAACGCGGCCGTGTACGCGCTCAACCCGAACCAGCCCGCGACGAACTCGAACGACGGCCATGCGAGCGTGAACGGGCCCGCGCTCAGCTGATGGCGCGCGTTCAGCCATGCGACCCATGTGTCGGGCAGCAACGACGCGACGCCGAAATACCAGAACAGCAACTGCACGAGCAACGGCGTGTTGCGGAACGCGACGACATAGCCGGCCGCGAGCGTGCGCGGCGCCGTTCCGCGCGCATGCCGCATGACGGCGAGCAGCAGTCCGCCGACCGTCGCGGCGAGCGCCGACGCGGCCGCGAGGCCGAGCGTCAGCAGGAAGCCCTGCCAGAGCCAGGACAGATATTTGGGAGCCAAGCCGAGCATGGTGGTGCGGGCGCGAAGCAAGCGATCAAGAGAAACGAAAAACGCCGCGATCCCCACGCACCGGCACGACCGATGGCGGAGCGCGGCGCGTCCTGCATGCGACTCAGGTCTTGTCGCCGATGCGGAAGATGCGCGTGAGCGGCGTCTTCGTCGTCGGACCGAACCACGCGTCGTAGATCTGGCCCGCGCGGCCATTCGCCTCGAGCCCCTTGAGCGTGTCGTTGACGAAGCCGAGCAGGCGCGTCTCGCCCTTCGGCACGCCGACGCCCATGTAGTCGTTGGAGATCGTGAATGCCGGGATCTCGTAGTTCTGCCTGTCGGGCACGTTCGCGAGCAGGCCGATCAGCTTCGGCCCGTCCTGCGTGATCGCCTGCACGTTGCCGGCGCGCAGCGCGGCGAATGCGAACGGCGTGTCGTCGTACGCGACGATCGTCGCCTTCGGGAATTTCTCGCGCAGCGTGATCTCGTTCGTCGTGCCCTTGTCCGCGCCGACGCGCAAGCCGTTCAGCTGGTCGGCCGATTTCAGCACGCCCTTCTTCGCGAGAAACTGCTGGCCCGACGAGAAATACGGGATGCTGAAGTCGACCTGCTTCGCGCGCTCCTCGGTGATCGTGAAGTTCGCGAGCACCAGGTCGACCTTGCCGGAGGTCAGGAACGGAATGCGGTTCGCGGGATTGGTCGGCTGCAGCTGCAGCTTCACGCCGAGCTTGTCGGCCAGCGCCTTCGCATAGTCGACGTCGAGGCCGACGATGTGATTGCTCTTGCCGTCGACATAGCCGAACGGCGGATTGCTGTCGAAGGTCGCGACGCGCAGCACGCCGGCCTTCCTGATGTCGTCGAGGCGGTCCGCGTGCGCGACCGTGCCGGCCGTGACGAGTGCGGCCCCGACGAGCCACGTAGCGAGAGTGTGGAGTTTCATGAGCACGACCTGATTTGTTATGAAGGCCGGCGCGGATCGCGCGGCGGCCGGTTCGAGGAACATCGCGACGCTGTGTGTCGTCGCGAAGCCGCTAACGTATCAGCGCGTGCGGCGATTCCGAACCAACAAATGGTGCTTTGCTCTGCGGGTTTCGTGATGAGGCATGGCGCGCGCGCATCACCGCGATGCGTGATGCCATGCGCACTTTCATGGAAACGTAAACGAAAACTCCGCACCGCCACCGGCGTAACCGGGCGCCAGTTCGCTATCCGTGCCGGTGCGGATGTACTGGGCGCGCAGCGACATCACGGCGATATCTCCGGTGCGCCGCATCGGATACTGGGTGGCCGCGCCCGGTTCGTCGTAGGCTATCCGCTCGCCGGTCAGCGCGTTCGTCATCACGATGTTGAAACCTTGCGCGACCCTCTGACTGGCCGGTGCGCTCAACTGCAGCAGCGTGCGGTCCGCGTTAGGCTTGGCCGCCTTGTCGCGGAAGCTGATCGACGGTTTCGCCGCGGCAGCGCACTGACTGAGCGTGATATCGAAATCGACGGGCTTCGACGTCGCGTGCAGGCTGGGGAAATTGCTGATCGAGAAATTGCCGAGCGTCACCGGCACGATCATGTTCGACTGGATCTCGCAGCGATTCGGCACCGTGATCTGGCATTCACTGCCGATGCAGATGTTGCCGACGCCGACAAAGGTGCGCCTCTGCTTGCATCGATTGGGGGGGATGGTCTGTTCCGGCACCGTCACGTCGCCGCCGATCGATACGGCGCCTTTCGGGAGATCGACCGCATAGATCGCGACGGTCGGGTTGCCCGGCAAATTCCGGACGACCAGCTTGCCTTCCGGCAACTGTGACGCAGGCTTGCCGAGTACCAGGAACTGCCGGTAACGCATGATCTGGACATCGCCCTTGGTTCCACCACCCGCCGGATCGATGACTTCGGTTTTCCCGACGGCCATCGGAGAACCACTCTGCTGCAACGTTCGTTCGACGCCATCACCGGATACGCCAGCCCACTTGAAGCCGATACCGTCGACATTCGTTTGCGCGACACCGTCTGCAATCATGGTGCCCGGCATCCAGTGCCCGGCGTTCACCAGTTCGTGCGCGCCGTCGGCGCCCGGGCCGCCGTGGTTGAACGAAACGAACAACGAAACGGTACGTTGGTACAGGACCGAGCCGACCGGCGTCGCGCTCGTCAACGGCGTGACGAGTCGCCACGGCGTCGCCTCGACGTTGCTGAATGTGCAATCGAGCGCCGTTGAGGCGCCGGGCGCCGCGGCATGCGCTACCCAGGCAGACGCCGCGCACCCGGCCACCGCCAACCGAAGTATCCGCCGAGCTGTTCGCCCGAGCCCGCGCCACTGAATCCTTGTCATGATGTCTCTCACTGACTGGGCGGCGAGCGCCGCACGCCGGCAGCGTGCGTGCCCGCCGCCGGCTGCATTACTCGATCACGCCGAGGTTGAGCCCCGCGATCTTTTGCAGCGCCGCGTCGCCCGACGTCCCGCTGTTGCGGAACGTGCCCCGGTTGATGCCCACCAGACCGCCGAAGGTCTGACCCGACGATCCGTTGATCCGGCCGCTGGCGGCCGAACGCTCGACCAGCCCCGTGTTCAGGCCCACGAGACCGCCGAGCGTCGCATAGCAGCCGGCCCAGATCGCGCCCGACGCGGACACGTCGATCATCGTGCCCAGGTTTTCACCCGCGAACCCGCCGACCGTGCTCGACGAGCCGCCCTGGACCTTGCCGGTCGCCTGCGCCGTCGCAATCGTGCCCGACGACAGGTTGGTGCCGGCGAAGCCGCCCACCGACGCCCAGCTTCCGGCCGACACGTCGCCGCTCGCGTCGACGTCCATCAGTTCGGCCCCGTTGCTGCCGACAAAACCGCCCGTCTTGCTGTAATTGCCGCCGGTCGTCTTGCCGCGCGCAACCGCGTGGGAAATCCGGCCGCCGAAGTGACTGCCGACGAAACCGCCGTTGGTGCCTTGCCCGCCCGAGACCGCGCCATGCGCTTCCGCCATGTCGATGAGCGAGTCGATGCCCACGTTGATGCCGACGAAACCGCCCGTCGCACCGGTCGACGCGCTCGACACCGCGCCCAGCGCCTTGCTGTTGCGCACGATGCCCTGGTTCAGCCCGACGAAGCCGCCGGTTCCCTGTGCGTATCGGCCGTCGACGACGCCGGAGGCGATCGAATCGGTAACGGTGCCGGTATTGATCCCGACGAGCCCGCCCGCCATGCCGCTCGATCCCCCGGTCACGCGTCCCGACGCCGATCCGCCGTCGATCTCGCCGAGCAGGTTCGCACCCACGAGCCCGCCGACGTTCACGCCGGCAAGATTCGCTCCCGACGTGGAACCGAGGCTCGATGAGCGGAGAATCCTGCCGCCCCGGTTGACGCCGACGAGCCCGCCGATCGATGCCTGGTTCGACGCGCCGCCGGATACGGTCGCGTTCGCCGTGCTGTCGGCCAGCACGCTGTCAGGTCCATTCGTGCCGTTCTCGCCGACCAGTCCGCCAACCGCATACGACATGCCGTTACCTGTCACCGACCCGGCAAACGAGGTATCGCGGATCTCTCCGAGGTTGATGCCGGCCAACCCGCCCAGCGCATTGCTGCGATTGGCACCCGCGCTCACCTGCATGCCTGTCGCCGTCACGTTCGAGATCTTGCCGACGTTTTCGCCGACCAACCCGCCGATGGCGACCGGCCCGACCCCCGATGCCGCGCTGACGCGCAGCGACTTGAGCTTGAGATTGGCGATGGTGCCGGTGTTGCGGCCGAACAGGCCCGCATACGGGCCGCTGCTCGAGATGGTCAGGTTGCTGATCGTGTTGCCGAGGCCATCGAACGTACCGTAGAACGCCGTGCCGGAGCCGATGGTCTGGAACGCGCTGCCGTAGTACGTGCCGGCAATGTCGTTGCCGAGCACGTACAGCCCGCCGAGGTTCGAGCCGGCCGCCTGCAACTGGCCGAGCGTCTGGATCACGGTGTAGCGCTGGCCATTCGACTCGAAGCCCGCGCCGAGCCCCGACAACGTCACGGCCGCGCCGTTGGCGAGCGAATACCCGCCGACATGGTCCAGCGTGAACAGCGCATTCGCGCCCGTCAGCGAAATCGGCGCCGCGATCTGCACGCCCTGCCCGGATGCGATGTCGAGGCGCGCGTTCGCGCCCGTGGCTCGCAACGCGCCGTTGATCGCGACGTTGCCCTGCTTGCTGGCAAGACCCAGCCGGTTGCCGCTGGCCCAGGTCACCGGCCCGTCGACCGACAGCGTGCCGCGTTCGGCGACGAGTTCGACATGGGTGGTCGCAAGGTTGCGGGCCAACGTGTCGGCCACGATCGTACCCGGCTGGTTCGCGCCAGCCTTGACCTTCAGCTCGGACGACGCGATGCGCCAGGTACCGCCATACCCGTTGGTCGCACGGGTATCGACCATCGCACCGAGCGCCACCTTCACGTCGGCGCCCCGCGTCTCGATCGTGCCGCCGTTGCCCGGCGTCGCCGCGCTGGCGTTCAGGATGCCCGCGACGTTGACGATGCCTGCATCGTAACCGTCCAGCGTGATCCGGCCGGCCTTGTTCCTGAGCGTCTTCGCCTCGATGGTGCCCTGGTTGTTGACCACCGTGTTCAGCACCGCATCGGCCGTCTTCGCGCTCATCAGCACCTGCCCGCCGTCGGCCTTCAGTAGCTGCTCGTTGCTCACCAGCGCTGCGAGTATGCCCTTGTCGATCTGCACGCCGAGCAGCTTGCCACCGTCGAAATTCAACGTGACGTCGCTGCCCGCACCCAGCGCGACGGTGCCCATCTGCGCCTGGACGATACCGCGGTTCGTCACTTTCGCGCCGAGCAACGCGATCGCGCCGCCTTCGCCCGCGACGAGATTGCCGGCGTTCACCACCTCGCTTGACGATGAGCCTGCAAACCGGTAGCGGCCGGCCTCGAAGTCGTCGTTCTTGATTTCCAGCGTCGTCGCAACCAGCCCGCCCACGTCGACCTGCGCCCCCTTGCCGAACAGGATGCCGTTCGGATTGACGAGGAACACGCGGCCGTTCGCGTCGATGTTGCCCAGGATCGCGCTGGCGTCCTGCCCGACGACCCGGTTCAGCGCGATCGACGTCACGGACGGCTGGTTGAACGTGACGCGCTGCCCTTTGTCGATGTTGAACGACCGCCAGTTCGTCACCAGTTTGTCGCTATGCTGGTTGATCGACATCTGCTGACCGTTGTCGTAGCGAAGGATGTCCGCCTTCCCGGACAAGATCGTCTCGCCCACCGGCAGCGCATACACGGGCGCCAGCGTGCCGCCCGCGAGCAGTGCCAGCAACGCGACGACGTGCCTGCGCACCGCGGACTTGCCGCGCCGGCGTGCCCGCTCGCCGGCCACCTGCCAAGCGCCCTGCCCGGCGCTCCATACCAAAGCGTATGTCCTGTTCACTTTCGTTTTCCTTGTAGTAGTTGAATCCCTGCCGATGCCCCCGGCAGGACGGGTACTGCAAGCGTTGACGTACCGGCGCCCACTGCGGCGGCGAGCCGCGCCCGGTATTCGTGCGATGCGCCGCTGTCGTCGACGGCGTCGAACACGACCTCGCCCGGATGCGCGGCGGCCTGCGCACCGACCGGGATCTCGGCGCGACCGAACGGCGCGACATCCACCGCGCCGTTCGCAAGCCCGATGGATTCGCCATCCAACGTCACGCGCGTGAGGGTCACGTAATACGGGGTGGGGTTGATCGCGACGATCGACGAGGCCGCCTTCGTGCCGCCCTGCGTCCAGGCGAGCCGGTTCGGTGCGTGTTCGGAGTCCCCCTCGAGACCCGCCGGCCGATACAGCAGCTTCATCCTGAGCCGGTACGCGATGCGCAGCATGTGATCGCCCGCCGACGCGGCCGGCGGTACTTCGAGCAGGTTGATCCAGAAGCACGATTCCCGATCCGGTGCGAGATCGCCGCCGATGGACTGCACGCGGATCGACAACGGCTGCGCCGGATCGAGTCTCGCGAGCGGTGGCGCGACGACGAACGGCACACGCAGGCGGCTCGGGTCGGCGTTCGCGTCGCCATCGTCCAGCCAGGCCTGCACGAGGATGGGTGCCGGCCCGCCGTTGCGCGCGAGTATCGCGAGCGAACGCGCGTCGCCCGGATAAACGAAGCGGGTTCCGATCACGGAAAGCGCCGCCTCGCACCGAACCGTCGCGATGCTCGCCACGCATGCCAACACCGCCACGCACACGAAGCGAACGGTGCCGGCCCGCCCGCGTGAGCGGCATCGCGCGATGCGGATGACAGCGTCGACAGGAAAGACGGCGCGCTGCATCGGACTAACGCTCCCCGACACGGCCGGCGGACGATGCGGCGGCCAGTGGAGGCGCCGTCGACACACGGCAGGTGCCGGTCATCGGCACGTAACCACTGCCCGTGCGCTGTGCTGCCGGCACCGAATAATCGATCACGCACTGCTGGTCGGGACGCGCCCCCCATTCGACGCGGATCCGACCGTCGTTCTCGGCACCGCGCACGAACAGGCGGCTGCCCTGGCCGACCACGCCGAGCGCGGCGCCGGTGCGCGCGTCGAGCGCGCGTGCCGCGAACGGGAGCGGCCGACCGTCGTCGGTCTGCGCGTCGATCAGCAACGCACGCGCCTTCAGCGTGTCGTACGACAGCATGACGACGGAGCCCGCGCGCGGGGCAACGCTGCGCGAAACGGTCTTCAGTTCGACATCATCCGGGACGTCCTTGGGATCGATGTCGACCTTGTTGAGCTGATACGGGATGAGGCTCGGTACGATCGCGTAGCCGAACCGGTCGACGCGTGCGCTCGTATTGGCGACCAGCGCACCGCGCGCGTGCGGCGCGTGCACGACGCCGATCGTCTCGCTCAGCGTGGGCGCCGCCGTCAGACCGCCCGGGTGCAGCACCAGGCCGCCCGTCGCGTTCGCCGATGCCTGCTGGTATTCGCGCCCGAGCCCGAAATTCGCCGACAGCGACATCGACGGCAATTGATAGCCGATGCCGACGCCGCCTGACGCCGCGCGGTTGTTGCCGTCGTAGCTCGACGACAACGAATACGACCCGTCGCTCCGCTCGCCGAATCGGCCGGCCACGCTCGCCGTGGCGCTCGTGCCGGCGCTGCTGTCGTGTGTGACGAGCGTGCTGAAGATCGGCGCGCGCCGCGTGTTGTGCCCCAGCGGGATCGATACGTTCACGCTCACGAGCGTGCTGCCCGCCTCGCCGCCGGACGACGGGCCGCGTGCGGACAGGTTGCGCACACGCTGCACCGACGCGGTCAGCGTGGCGTCGCGCCATTGCGTGCTGTAGCCGAGCGTGAAACTGAGCGACTGCCCGCCCCCCGCCCAGTAGCTGAGCGCCGATCCGTTCGCGTAAACGTTGCCCGATCGCCCGATCTGTTGACTCACGTTGAGGTCGACTCGATTGCGCAGCCGCGGAAACGCTTCGGCGCCGGCGCCCTGGTCGCCCCTGCCGTTCAGCAGCAACGCGTCGCGCAGGCCGAGATAGCCTTTCGTCGAGTAGCGATAGGCGAGCAGCGAAAAGTTCGTGCCGCTGTTCGGCAGGTTCTTGCTGTACGACACGCGGATACTCGACCCGGTCAGACGGTCACCGCCTGGCGGCTGGGTCCGCGCGATCGTGACGTCCGCCGCGAAGCCGCCAATCGACGTGTTGAGCGCGGCACCCATCAGCACCGACTGGTAGCGATTCGCAAACGCGGCGCCTCCGTAGGCCGTCACCGTATTGCTGACGCCACGCTGCACCGTGAACTGGCCGACGTATTGCGTGCCGATATCGCCGCCGAGTTCGATTGCCCGTCCCGCCATCGCGCTGAACCGCGTGCTGCCGGGACGCAACAACTGGACCGTCGTTGCGAACGGCACCACGAAACTGCGCGTTTCGCCGTTCGCTTCGGTCACCGTCACGTTCAGGTCGCCGCCGTAGCTCATCGCCTGAAGGTTCTCGATCGCGAACGGCCCGGGGGCGACGGTCGTCTCGTGAACGAGGTAGCCGCGCTGATAGATCGACACCTTCGCGTTCGTCTGTGCAATGCCTCGCACGATCGGTGCGTAGTAGCGCTGCTCGTCGGGCAGCATCCGGTCATCGCTGGCCAGTTGCACGCCTCGAAACGATATGGCGTCGAACAGTGCACCGCTGGTCGAACTCTCGCCCGCCAGCAACTGCGCACGCCATTCGGGCAGATCGGTTTGTGCATAGACGTAACCGCGCTGGTAGCGCGCGCCACCGCGCTGCGACCAGGTCAGGTTGCCGTTGTGGCGAATCCGGAAGCGCCCTGCGCTCGCCGCCATCGAAAGGCCGGTGTAGAGCTGCGAGAACTCGTCGCCGCCGGAGCGCGTCGTGAACGCGCTGACGTTGTAGTTCAGCAACGCAGCCGGCACGCCGTTCGTCCAGTTTGCCGGGTCGACATAGGTGCTGTGGCTGGCCCGCCGCATATAGAACTGCGGCACCGTCAGATACAGTTTCTGCTCCGCCGGATCGAACGACAGCACAGCACCGGGCACGTACCGGGAAGGCGCGTCGCAGAACAGCGCGTCGGGCATCGGATTCGGCGGCTGGCTGCCGTCCTGGCCTCGCTCGCTCCGGTCGAGGTCGACGCCGGCCCGCTGCAGCAGCAGGCGGTCGTAGCACGGCCGCACGTCGCCGTGCTCGTCACGCCGGAACGTGATCTCCTCGACACCGCGCCACTGCCCGTTGACGATCAGATCCGCACGATGCTGGCCCGGTACGATGCCGTTCGGCCGCTCGAACGGCGTCGTATCGATCGGCTCACTGCCCGGGCCACGCATCAGCATCGAATCGTCGAAATGCGTCGCGCCAGCAGGCGGGAGAATCGGCGATGCGCCCGCGCCTGCATGGCGTGCGTTGTCCGGCTCGATCGCGTCCGCGACAGCGTTTGCGCTCGCCGACATCGCTACCGAAGCAAATACCGAAGCGACTGCCAGCAGGCAAGGACGCCGCGCGGGTCGCGGGACGGGTCCGGATGTGAATGACGAACGTGAACCTTCTAAACTCCGCATGTCGATACAGTTATTTCGCATACCGAATCTCTCGCATCTCATTGCCACCTCGGATTCGACATGCAGGATCATGCCTCTGGCGCGTTGCGTGGACCGACTGCTCAGTCGGTCAGTTTTTTGGTTATCGTGCTGCGCCCGCCGTAGTCGTCGATGACCATGTATCGCACGGCCACGGGGCGATGCGATCGTGCGGCGACACCCGGCAACGGGAAACGCTGGGTGCCAAATGGCACGACCATCCCGCCGCCGGCCGGGATGAAGGTTCCGCCGACATCGCCTTCAACCATCCCGAACGAGACGTAATAGGGTGTCGGATTGGAAACGTCGAGCGACACCTGTCGCTCGTTCGCATGCGACGTACTGGCTGATACCTTCCAGACCAGTTTGGCCGGCGCGGTCTCGACGTCGTTCGCAAGCGCCGCGGGCCGGTAGAACAATTTGATGCGAGTCCGGAAAGCGAAGCGCAGCAGGTTGTCCGTGTCCTGCTCCGCCGCAGGCACCTCGAGCACATTGAGCCAGAACACCGACTCACGGTCGGCGGGCAGCGGCTCCTGCATGTTCGTGATGCGCAGCACCGCGCCCCGCCCCGCTTCGACGCGTACCAGCGTCGGCGCGACGATGAACGGCGTGCGCATCTGCTCCGGAGGCACGTTGGCGCGACCGTCGTCGATCCAGCTCTGTGCGAGCACCGGCGCGGTGCCGGAATTTTCCATCCGGACGGTCACGTCGCGGGCATGCTCAGGGAAAATCACGCGGGTGCCGTCCAGCAGAAGCGCTGCCTGCGCCATCGCGGCGCAGGCAGCCCACGCCACGAAGCCGGCCACGGATGCTAAATAAGGATTACGAATTGACAAGGCCATGACGTGGAACGGGAAATGCACCGATCAGTGGTAAGCGAGCGTGTACCGAATGAACGAGTTGCCCGAGCCGGTCTTGATCGCGGCCGGTTCGGCGGTCGATACGTAAGCCGCCGAGTACGTCAGGGTCGCCGTGTTTTTGTCGATGGTCGCGACCTGCGCGTCCGCCAGATTCTGCGGCTTGCCAAGCACGATCTTGCCGGTCTTGCCGTTGCCTGCATCGCTGATCTGGATCTCGACGCCCTCCGCCGGCTTGGTCCCGATGAGCTTCAGGTTGCCGGTTTCCGGGTTGACGTTGACCGAAACCGGATCGAAATCGATCACGACCTTGGTGCCGTCCGCACAACCCGCGTTGCCGCCAAGTACCAGGCTGAACGGGACAGGCTCCGACGTCGCGCCGATCTTGTCGAACTTGCTCGGGCTGATGCGGTCGCCGAGTTGCACTTCCTTCCGGTTGCCGGCGCCGGGCGCTGCGCCGTTGATGTTGCAGGTGACGTCGGAGATGCTGCCGTAGAAGGCGAGCTCGCCGTCGAACGCGTGGGAAACCGACGGTACCAGCGCGGCGCTCGCGATGCCGGCTGCAACGCAACCCCGAAGCAGATTCATTTTCATCGTTGAATTCCTCTAAAAGCAGACGTTTTTCTCGAAACAACTCGATCGCCATGCAGGCACCTCACTACCCGCAGCCGGATCGAATCGCCCTATTCCGAATAAGCGAATGATTCCATCCAGAAAAATGACGACCGAGTCATTCTATTTTCGAATGCAGATTCCCGATATCGTACAAGTAAGAATTATTGGATTGATTTTCACTCACCCGGAATTCAGATTCAGACATATGCCGACGGCCGTCGCTCCCGTCTGTTTGAAGCGCTTGTCGCGGATCGTCTCGCCGGATCTCCAAATCGACCGCCCGCCAGAAGCGATGGCCAGCGATGCGGCACGATGCGCCGCGGACAGCCAAAGAAACCTACACCAATCGTCAAGATTATTGAAAGCCAATAATCCCTCGCCTTCCGGACGAAGTAATTTGAAATTTATTTCTAGAGCCGATCGGATATAGGACAAGTCAAATGCCCGAACGCTCCAAGGATTTTCGTTTCGCCGCGGAATTGGCCATACGGAATAGCCATTGCGTCCAAATTCGACTTTCGATCGCGATTCGCCATGGCGATCCGGAATTTTCCGCATAATCACATCGACGAACGCTCCGTCACGGACGCGTCTCATTCCGCAACCGCCCAGTCGTCGTCTGGCGAGCGATGCATGGTTTGTTTCGAGGGTGATGTCCGGCGCGCGTTCGTCCGCACCGACATCCGCTGCCGGTCGGTGTTTTCGCCGGTGTTCGGCGCAAGTGCCGCGAGGTACACGAGACGCGTGACATTCGCAAGTCGTCCGCTTCACTGGTCGCTGCGCCATCGTGCAAGCGACCGACCGGCAGCACCGATCCGCCCTGCTGCGCGAGCATCTGGCGCGGCACTCGGCGTCGCCGTCGAGCAACGTCGGCGACAGTTCGACCGCGTGCATAGACGCATGTCGTCTGGATACCGGCACGACGAGCGTGTTGCCCCCTCCTGGCGTCGCCCCGGAAGCCCTGAGCAAGGCGACCGCAAGTTTGCTCATCGTGTCTTTGACTCGGCACGGGCATGACGTGCATCGCATCGCCATCCACTCGGTCGGCCGCAGGCGGCCCCGTCACCGCGGACCGGGACCGTCGCGATGACATGCAGCAAGCGCCCATGGGCAAGCAAGCCGCCACGCGGCACCGGCCCTGCCTCGGCTTGCGAACCGCGCGGCGCGCAAAAAAAGACGCCCGCTGCACGCAGCGGGCGCGAATCCCAGTCAAGGAGGTGTCACACGAACTACGAGTTCAGATTAAGGAAATCGCCTGCAACAAACAACGAATCGATTTCAATATCGATATGACGGGATGCACGCATGCCGGCACGCCCAGCGTCGAGCAGCGGATGCCACCGCCGTGTCGCCGCCGTGACGGCTCCGCCCGTGAAATCGCACGCCGCAAAAAAACGTCCCGCCGGCTGGCGGGACGTTCGTCATGATGCGGATGCGCGCGCCGCGCAATCGATCACGGTTCGTGACGCAGGTACCCTTCCTTGCTCGGATCGCGCATCCGCCACGACACGATCAGCGAGATCGCGCACAGCACCGTCACGTACCAGTAGAAGGTTTCCTCGCTGCCGATCGACTTGAACCACAGCGCGACGTACTCGGCCGAGCCGCCGAAGATCGCGTTCGCGACCGCATACGACAGGCCGACGCCCATCGCGCGCACTTCCGGCGGGAACATCTCGGCCTTGATGAGGCCGCTGATCGACGTGTAGAAGCTGACGATCGCCAGCGCGATCGTGATCAGCACGAACGCGGCCGTCGGGCTCGTGACGGTCTTCAGCGCGTGCATCAGCGGCACCGTGCCGATCACCGCGAACGTGCCGAACAGGATCATCGACGTGCGGCGGCCGATCTTGTCGGACAGCGCGCCGAACACCGGCTGGATCAGCATGTACACGAGCAACGCGACGGTCATCACGTTGCTGGCCGTCTTCGCATGCATGCCGGCCGTATTCACGAGGTACTTCTGCATGTACGTCGTGAAGGTGTAGAAGATCAGCGAGCCGCCGGCCGTGAAGCCGACCACCGTGAAGAAGGCGCCCTTGTGCTGCCACACGCCGCGGATCGTGCCCGCGTCCTTCTTGTCACGCGATGCGCTCGTCGACGTCTCGTCGAGCGATTTGCGCAGGTACAGCGAGATCAGCGCGGCCGCCGCCCCGCAGACGAACGGAATGCGCCAGCCCCACGCCTTCAGCTCGTCGTTCGACAGCGCCTGCTGCAGGATCACGAGTACCAGCAGCGCGCACAGCTGGCCGCCGATCAGCGTCACGTACTGGAACGACGCGAAGAAACCGCGCCGCCCCTTCAGCGCGACTTCGCTCATGTAGGTTGCGCTCGTCCCGTATTCGCCGCCCACCGACAGCCCCTGGAACAGGCGCGCGACCAGCAGCAGCGCCGGCGCCAGCGCGCCGATCTGCGCATAGGTCGGCAGCACCGCGATCACGAGCGAGCCGCCGCACATCATCAGCACCGAGATCATCATCGCCGTGCGACGGCCGTGACGGTCGGCGATGCGGCCGAACAGCCAGCCGCCGATCGGACGCATCAGGAAGCCGGCCGCGAACACGCCGGCCGTGTTCAGCAGCTGCGTGGTCGTGTTGCCGCTCGGGAAGAACGCCGGTGCGAAGTACAGCGCGCAGAACGAGTAGATGTAGAAGTCGAACCACTCGACGAGGTTGCCCGACGAGGCGCCGACGATGGCGAACACGCGCCGCCGGGTGTCATGCGCGGACAGCGCAGCTTGGTCGGTCTGGACGTCCATGGGTTGGTCTGTTCCTTTTAGTGCTTTCTGGGCGAGACGGCTCGCGGGCCGTCGCGTACGGTCGCACGTGGCACCGGTTCCGGCGGCACGGCGCTACGGGATTTTAGCGAAATGTAAAGTAACGGGCTTTCCGGGTTCGTCCGGATGTAGAAAATTTTTCTCCCGGTACGCGTTCGTCATATGAAAACGCCAGCCCTCAGGCTGGCGTCCGATGCAAACTGCTCTCGGGCGATCGTCAGACGCGCACCTCCGGCGGCACGTAGCGGCACTCGTAGCGCTTGCGCACGGTCCCGGCCTCGTCGACGCTTTCCAGGAACACGTCGAACTGCCAGAGCCGCGCCATGTGCTTGAGCACTTCCTCGCTGTCGTTCGACAGATGGCGGTTGTCGGTCATGAAATGGCGCAGCGTGAGGCTGCGGTCGCCGCGCGTGTTCACGGCCCACACCTGGATGTTCGGCTCGCGGTGATGGATGTCGTACTGCCGCGACAACGCCTGCCGCACGTACTGGTAGCCGGACTCGTCGTGGATCGCCGACACCTCGAGCGAATCGCGCATGTCGTCGTCGAGCACCGAGAACAGCCGCATCTCGCGGATCAGGTTCGGCGACAGGTACTGCGCGATGAAGCTCTCGTCCTTGAAGTTGCGCATCGCGTAGTGCATCGCCGGCAGCCACGGGGTGCCCGCGATCTCCGGAAACCACTTGTAGTCCTCTTCCGTCGGCGCCTCGCAGATCCGGCGGATGTCGCTCATCATCGAGAAGCCGAGCGCATACGGGTTGATCCCGCTGTAGTACGGCTTCGTGACGGGCGGCTGGTAGACCACGTTGCTGTGCGAGTGCAGGAACTCCATCATGAAGCCGTCTTCCAGCTTGCCCTGGTTGTACAGCGTATTCAGCAGCGTGTAGTGCCAGAACGTCGCCCAGCCTTCGTTCATCACCTGCGTCTGCCGCTGCGGATAGAAGTACTGGCCGATCTTGCGCACGATGCGGATCACTTCCCGCTCCCACGGCTCGAGCAGCGGCGCGTTCTTCTCCGCGAAATACAGCAGGTTCTCCTGCGGCTCCGGCGGATAGCGTCCTTCCTGCTCCTCCATCTGCTCGGGCTTCTTGCCCGGCAGCGTGCGCCACAGCTCGTTGACCTGCGACTGCAGATACGCCTCGCGCTCGCGCCGCAGCGCGGCCTCCTTCGACAACGACGGCTTCTGCGGCCGCTTGTAGCGGTCGACGCCGTAGTTCATCAGCGCATGGCACGAATCGAGCAGTTCCTCGACGCGATCGAGGCCGTAGCGCTCCTCGCATTCGGCGACGTAGTTCTTCGCGTACACGAGATAGTCGATGATCGCGTGCGCGTCGGTCCACAACCGGAACAGGTAGTTGCCCTTGAAGAAGGAGTTGTGCCCGTACGCCGCGTGCGCGATGACGAGCGCCTGCATCGTCATCGTGTTCTCTTCCATCAGATACGCGATGCAGGGATTCGAGTTGATGACGATTTCGTACGCGAGGCCCATCTGGCCGCGGCGATAGCTTTTCTCGGTCGCGAGGAAGTGCTTGCCGAACGACCAGTGGCGATAGTTGACCGGCATCCCGACCGACGCGTACGCATCCATCATCTGCTCGGCGCTGATCAGCTCGAGCTGGATCGGATAGATGTCGAGCTCGTACTGCTCGGCGACCTGCGAGATGTGCGTGTCGTATTCCTCGAGCAGCTCGAACGTCCAGTCGGACGGGCACGGCAGCGGCTTGCGTTCGGCAACGTTCATACGCGCTTCCTTCTGCCCGGCACCGGGCAAGTCGGCGGCCGGCGCCGCCGGTTCGGTCCGGCCGCTTTGCTGCGATGCGGCAGGGCCGGCCGTGTCGTCGCCGGAAGGGCGCGGCGCGTAGCCGCGCGACTCGTTGTGCAGATGGCGGGTCGTCATGACATTTCCACCTGCTTTTCGAACAATTCGCGAAACACCGGGTAAATATCGGCAGCCGATTCGACTTTCTTCATCGCGAGGTGCGGTTGCGACAGCGCCAGCTGTGCGTACTCCAGCCACAGGTTCTGCTCTTCCGGGGCGACCTGGATATACGCGAAGTAACGCGTCTTGGTGAGGATATCCTCTTCCAGGATTTTGCGACACTTCGGCGAATCGTCAGTCCAGTTGTCGCCGTCGGACGCCTGCGCGCCGTAGATGTTCCACTCGGTCGGCGAGTAGCGCTCGTTCATCACCTTGCGCATCAGTTCGAGCGCGCTCGACACGACGGTGCCGCCGCTTTCGGTCGAATGGAAGAAGGTGTCCTCGTCGACCTCCTCGGCGCGCGTGTGGTGACGGATGAACACGACCTCAATGCGCTCATAGTTGCGCTTCAGGAACAGGTACAGCAGGATGAAGAAGCGTTTCGCGAGATCCTTGCGCTGCTCGTCCATCGAGCCCGACACGTCCATCAGGCAGAACATCACGGCCTGGCTCGACGGTTGCGGCTGCTTCACGCGGTTGATGTAGCGCAGGTCGAACGGATCGATGAACGGGATCCGCCAGATGCGCCCCTTCAGATGATGGATCTCGGCCTCGAGCGTCGCGATATCCTCGCGACGGTCTTCCGGATCGAGCTTCATCACCTCGAGCCGCGCTTCGAGTTCGCGCAGCTCGTTGACGAGCGGCGAACCGAGCGCGATGCGTCGCCCGAGCGCGCTGCGCAGCGAGCGCACGACGTCGATGTTGTTCGGCGTGCCTTCCGCCGACCAGCCCGCGCGCACGTTCTTCCAGCTCGGCACCGTCAGCAGGTGCGTCTTCACGAGGCGCGGCAGTTCGAGGTCGTCGAAGAAGTACTGCATGAATTCGTCGCGGGACAGCTCGAACACGAAGTCGTCCTGCCCTTCGCCTTCGTTGCTCGCCTGACTGCCGCCGCCGCCCGAGCCGCCCTGCGGACGCGGAATCTTGTCGCCGCGCACGTAGTCCTCGTTGCCCGGGTGCACGTATTCGCGACGCCCGCCCGGCGCGTGCCGGAAATTCGGCTCGGCGATGTCCTTGCGCGGAATCGTGATGCTTTGCGTGCTCTGGATATCCTTGATGCTACGGTCGCGCACCGCGTCGGACACGGCACGACGAATGTAGTTCTTGACGCGACGCAGAAAGCGTTCGCGGTTGGCGATGCTCTTGTTCTTGCCGGCCAGCCTGCGGTCGATGATTTGATGAAGCACTCCCGGTCTCCCGCTCGAAAGTCGATCTGCCGGGGCACTCGCCGCGCATGCCGTCTGCCGTCATGCGGGCGGCGCCTCTGAAAGCGCCCGTACGGACTCGCCGCACGGGCGCGGTACCGCGCGCGTCATGACGACTTGCGCACGCGCAGGTACCAGTCGCAAAGCAGCCTCACCTGCTTCGGCGTATAGCCCTTCGCGACCATCCGGTTCACAAAGTCCTCATGCTTGCGCTGCTCCTCCGCCGAACCCTTGGCGTTGAACGAAATCACCGGCAACAGTTCCTCGGTATTCGAGAACATCTTCTTCTCGATCACGACGCGCAACTTCTCGTAGCTCGTCCACACGGGGTTCTTCCCGGCGTTCGCCGCCCGTGCACGCAACACGAAGTTCACGATCTCGTTGCGGAAATCCTTCGGATTGCTGATCCCGGCCGGCTTCTCGATCTTCTCCAGCTCCGCATTCAGCGCGGCGCGGTCGAAGCTCTCGCCCGTGTCGTGATCGCGGAATTCCTGGTCCTGGATCCAGAAGTCCGCATACGTGACGTAGCGGTCGAAGATGTTCTGCCCGTACTCCGAATACGACTCGAGGTAAGCCGTCTGGATCTCCTTGCCGATGAACTCCGCGTAGCGCGACGCGAGTACGTCCTTCACGAACGACAGGTACTTCTGCTCGGTCTCCGGCGGGAACTGCTCGCGTTCGATCTGCTGTTCGAGCACGTACATCAGGTGCACGGGGTTGGCCGCGACCTCGCTCGAGTCGAAGTTGAACACGCGCGACAGGATCTTGAACGCGAAGCGCGTCGACACGCCGGTCATCCCTTCGTCCACGCCCGCATAGTCGCGATACTCCTGGTACGACTTCGCTTTCGGATCGGTGTCCTTCAGGTTTTCGCCGTCGTACACCTGCATCTTCGAGAACAGGCTCGAATTCTCCGGCTCATGCAGGCGCGACAGCACCGAGAACTGCGACATCATCTTCAGCGTGCCCGGCGCGCACACGGCCTCGGCCAGCGACGAGTTGCGAATCAGCTTCTCGTAGATCTTGATCTCTTCCGACACGCGCAGGCAATACGGCACCTTCACGACGAAGATCCGGTCGAGCAGTGCCTCGTTGTTGCGGTTGTTGCGGAAGGCCTTCCACTCCGACTCGTTCGAGTGCGCGAGGATCACGCCGTCGAACGGAATCGCGCCGAATCCTTCGGTGCCCTTGAAGTTGCCTTCCTGCGTCGCGGTCAGCAACGGGTGCAGCACCTTGATCGGCGCCTTGAACATTTCGACGAATTCGAGCAGGCCCTGGTTCGCCAGGCACAGGCCGCCCGAGTAGCTGTACGCATCGGCGTCGTCCTGCGCGTACTGTTCAAGCTTGCGGATGTCGACCTTGCCGACGAGCGACGAAATGTCCTGGTTGTTCTCGTCGCCAGGTTCCGTCTTCGCGATGCCGATCTGCCGCAGGATCGACGGAAAGCGGCGTACCACGCGGAACTGGCGGATATCGCCGTTGTATTCGTGCAGGCGCTTGACGGCCCACGGACTCAGGATGCTCTTCAGGTAGCGGCGCGGAATGCCGTACTGCTCTTCGAGGATCGGGCCGTCTTCGTCGTAGTCGAACAGCCCGAGCGGCGATTCGTTGACGGGCGACCCCTTCAGCGCATAGAACGGCACACGCTCCATCAGCTGCTTCAGGCGCTCAGCGATCGACGACTTGCCGCCGCCCACCGGGCCGAGCAGGTAGAGAATCTGCTTCTTCTCTTCGAGCCCTTGCGCAGCGTGGCGGAAGTACGCGACCACCTGCTCGATCACTTCCTCCATTCCGTAGAATTCACGGAACGCGGGATAGACCTTGATAACCTTGTTCGCGAAGATCCGCGACAGGCGCGGGTCGATGCGGGTATCGATTTGTTCGGGTTCCCCGATTGCAGCCAGCATGCGTTCGCCAGCCGTGGCGTACGCTGACGGATCGTTCTTGCAGAGCGCGAGGTACTCCTCCAGCGAGAACTCTTCCTCTCGCGTTTTTTCGAAGCGGTTCGCGAAGCTGCTGTAAATATCCATGCTACCTCCCTCGCCTGAGTCTGAAGACGTGCCTGCCTTCTATGACTGCGCAGAAGCAAGCGCGTTCGAATTCATCCTAAACCCTTTCTTATTTTTTTTCACGAACTCTTCGTATGAAGTTCGTCATTCTCGACAACACCGCTTGGACAACGCATTTCGACGCTTTACAATCGATCTCCCGTGTCGCGGAAACGGCATCCGCGACGTCTCGTCGAGCATCGGAACGTCTCGTGCGTTGGACACCTCCGTCGTCGTCGCGGCACCCTTCACTCCCCCTTCATCCCTAGACGTTCGAGCGGCCGTTTACGACGACACGCTGCGCGCGCCGTTACAAATTTTTTTCGCATCGTCCGGAGATACCCGTAGTGCGGATGCGAACACGCAGTGCGCGGCGACGCACGAACTTTCACGTGCGCTGTCACATTCCATCGGTCGAAACGACGACGCCCGCATGTCGCGGGCGTCGTGTGCTGCCAAATGGGGAGAGATACGGGGAAAGATACCGGGGAGCGTTACCGCGAAAAGATGCGCGTCACGCGCGAATCAGAACGTTTCCCAGTCGTCGGCGCCGGCAGCCACCGGAGCGGGCGCGGCGGCCGCGGCAGCCGGCTTGCGCGCCGGCGCGGCGCGCTTCGGCGCTGCATCACGATCGTTGCGCGCCACGGCCGGCGCGGGCGGCGAAACCGGCACCGCAGCCGCTGCGGGCACCGCGCGCGGCGCCTGACGTGCGGCGGCAGCGGTCGCCGGCTGCGCCGCGTCGTCGTCGATCCGGAACACCGACGCCGTCTCGCGCAGGCGCGCGGCCTGTTCGTCGAGCGATTGCGCGGCGGCCGCCGCTTCCTCGACGAGCGCGGCGTTCTGCTGGGTGACCTCGTCCATCTGCGCGACCGCGCGCGCGACCTGGTCGATGCCGCCGCTCTGTTCCTCGGACGCCGCCGCGATCTCGCCCATGATGTCGGTCACGCGCTGCACCGCACCGATCACGTCGCTCATCGTGCGGCCGGCTTCGTCGACCAGCGTCGACCCCGTCCGGATGCGCTCCACCGACGCGTCGATCAGCATCTTGATCTCCTTGGCCGCGCTCGACGAACGCTGCGCGAGACTGCGCACCTCGCCCGCCACGACCGCGAAGCCGCGGCCTTCCTCGCCGGCGCGCGCGGCCTCGACCGCCGCGTTCAGCGCCAGGATGTTGGTCTGGAACGCGATTCCCTCGATGATCGCGATGATGTCCGCGATCTTCGCGGAGCTGTCGTTGATCTCGCCCATCGTGCCGACCACCTGGCCGACCACCGTATTGCCCTTGTTTGCAATCTCCGACGCGTTCGCTGCCAGCGAGCTTGCCTGCCGCGCATTGTCCGCGTTCTGCTTCACGGTGCCGGTCAGCTGTTCCATGCTCGATGCGGTTTCCTGCAGCGCGGACGCCTGCTCTTCCGTGCGCGACGACAGGTCGATGTTGCCTGCGGCGATCTGGCGCGCCGCGGTCGCGATCGACTCGCTGCCGCCGCGCACGGTGCGCACCGTGTCGACGAGGCCGCGCTGCATCCTCGCGAGACCGTCCAGGAGCTGGCCCATTTCGTCGCGCCGATGCACGACGATCGAGCGGCGCAGGTCGCCCGCGGCGATCGCGTCGAAATGCGCGAGCGCGTCCGCGAGCGGACGGCCGATCGCACGGCTGAGCGTCAGCCAGGAAAACGCGGCGGCAACCAGACCGGCCGCAAGCAGGACGATCGACAGCACGCGCAGCGTCTCGTACAACGATTCCGCGCGGTTGAAGCCCGCCTGCCCGTCGGTGAACTGGAAATTGCGCAGTGCTTCGCCCGCAACCGAGAGCTCGTTATAAAGCGTCGAGAGCTGCTTGGCGCCCTCGCCGATCCGGTCGTGGTCGCCCGCCGCGACCAGCCCTCCGAACGCGTCGCAACTGCGCTGCAGCGCCTGCCGCTTCGCGGCGACGTCCTGCGCGAGCCGGTCTTCCTCCGGGCCGCGCGGCAGTGCAAGGTATTTTTGCCACCACGCGTCGGACTGCGTGCGCATCGCGCGGCTGCGTTCCACGGCCGCAGCCGAGTCGGGCGTGCCCGCCAGCAGCGCGGCGCGATCGAGCGCCAGGCGCTCGCGCGCCGCGTACATTTCGGCAACGGCCACGTCGACCGCGCTCGGCATCTGGTTCGTGAAAATCTCGCGCGTCGCATCGTTCGAGCGCGTCATCCCGTACACGCCGAGTACGCCAATCGCGCCCAGCAGTACCGCGAGAAACGCCATCGTCAAACCGATGCGCGCACGTATCGTCAGGTTTCCGATCACCATCATTCTTCCTGTGTTGCGTCGTCGTGGACGGGCAAGGCCCGTTTTTCGAAACAGTGTTTCGCCCAGGTGTATTTACGACCGGATGTTGCGCAGCTTGATGGTATTCACATCAATTTTTTCAGCAATTCACCAGTTCATTACAGATTCCAGAATAATAGGGGCGAAGCATCGCCGGCCCGCTTCGTGAACGCGCACGGCAAGCAATCGAGGACAGACAAGTGGGGAAAGATGGCCGGCCGCCTGTTGTCGCACGCGCCGGCCGGGATGCGCGATCCAGCCCTATTCGGCCAGTTCGGCGAGCGTGGGAATCGACGGCTGCGCGCCTGCGCGCGTGACCGACAGCGCCGCCGCGCGTTGCGCGAAGCGGATGGCGGCATCGACGTCCGCGCCGGCCGCGAGCCGTGCGGCGAAACCGCCGATGAAGGTGTCGCCCGCCGCGGTCGTGTCGACCGCCTTGACGACGGGGGCCGGATAGTGGCGTGCCGCGCCGTCGGCCGTCAGCGCGAACACGCCGCGCGCGCCGAGCGTGATCAGCACATTGCGCGCGCCGGCTGCCCGCAATGCACGCGCCGCGGCTTCCGCCTCGGCCGGATTGCGCACCGGCAGCCCGGTAAGCGCGGCCGCCTCGACTTCGTTCGGGATCAGGTAATCGACCAGCGGCAGCCAGCCGTCCGGCAGCGGCGCGACGGCAGGCGCCGGATTGAGCACCACGGTGCGGCCGAGCCGCCGCCCGGCCGACAGCGCGGCGAACACGGCGTCCGGCGGCGTCTCGAGCTGGCAGATCAGCACGTCGGTCGCGGCCAGCGCCGCCTCGTGCCGCGCCACCGTATCCGTCGTGACTTCGCCGTTGCCGCCCGCGACGATCACGATCGTGTTCTGGCTGGCGTCGTCGACGACGATCAAGGCGACGCCGCTCGACGCCGTCTTGCTCGTCGCGAGCCGCGAGCAGTCGATGCCTTCGGTCTCGAGGCCGGCCCGCAGCGCGGTGCCGTGCGCATCCGCGCCGACGCAGCCGATCATCGCGACCTGCGCGCCGAGCCGTGCGGCCGCGACGGCCTGGTTGCCGCCCTTGCCCCCCGCGGCCTGCGCATACGCGTGACCGGCGAGCGTTTCGCCCGGCAACGGCAGCCGCGACGCCCGTACGACGAGATCCATGTTGAGGCTGCCGACCACCGTCACGCGGCCGGCGCCTGCCGCACGCGCCGTCATGGGCGAGCACCCGGCGCGGCCGGCTCGCGGTAGACCGCCGTCGATTCGCGCAGCACCAGACGCGGCGACACGACACGACGACGGCTCGGCGCGGCCGTCGAGCCGCCGCCGATCCGCTCGATCAGCGTCTGCGCGGCCATTTCGCCGAGGGCGCGCACCGACTGGCCGACCGTCGACAGCGCCGGATAGGTATAACGGGAGAATTCGATGTCGTCGAAGCCGATGATCGAGCAGTCGTCCGGCACGCGCATGCCGCGCTCGGCCGCCGCGCGCAGCGCGCCGACGCCCATCAGGTCGTTGCCCGCGAAAATCGCGCTCGGGTGCACCGACTCGAACAGCCGCGATGCCGCGTGATAGCCGCCCAGGCACGAAAAATCGCTTTCCGCGATCGCGCCCGGCACGATGTCGATCCCGCGCTCGGCCATCGCGCGGATGAAGCCGTGCACGCGCATCGCGCTGACGGCCGTGTCGGTCGGCCCGGTGATGCAGCCGATCTTCGCGTGCCCGAGTTCGAGCAGATGACGCGTCGCCAGGTAGGCGCCGCGTTCGTGGTCGATCTGCACGAGATCGGCCGCCAGCCCCTCGATGTTGCGGTCGACGACGACGAGCGGCGCATGCGCGTCGGCGAGCGTCTGCGCGAGCACCGCGTCCTCGCCGGCCGACGCGACGATCAGCCCGTCGATGCGCTTTTCCTGCAGCACGCGCAGGTAGTTGCGCTGCTTCACGGGATCGTCGTCCGAGTTGCAGAAGAACACGCAATAGCCGTTGGCCGCGCACTGGTCCTCGATGCCGCGCGCAAGCTCCGCGAAGTACGGATTCGTGCTGTTCGGCACGACGAGGCCGATGGTCGCCGTCGAGCGCGCCTTCAGCGAGCGCGCCACGGCCGATGGCACGTAGTTCAGCTCGCGGATCGCGCCTTCGACCTTCGCACGCACATCCGCGGACACCGGCCGCGAATTGTTCACCACGTGCGAGACGGTCGTAAACGACACGCCCGCCATGGCCGCCACATCCTTGATCGTCGCCATTTCCCGTTTCTCTCTGGTCTGCTTTCTGTGTAGTTTTACCGGGCGCGCGCGCGCCGGCTGCGATACGTATCGAGCACGACCGCCACCACGATCACCGCCCCGGTGATGATCCGTTTGGTCGGCTCGTTCGCGCCGATCTGCGCCAGCCCCGCGGCCAGCACGGAAATGATCAACACGCCGAAGAACGTGCTGATCACCGAGCCGCGCCCGCCCATCAGGCTCGTGCCGCCGATCACGACGGCTGCGATCACCTGCAGTTCGAGGCCCACGCCCGCGTTCGGGTCGGCGGCCTCGAGCCGCGAGATCTGGAACAGCGACGCGAGCCCCGCGAGCGCGCCCATCAGTGCGAATACGAGGATTTTATACGGCCGCGGGTTAACCCCGGCAAGCCGGACGGCTTCTTCATTCGTGCCGATACCGACAAGATAGCGCCCGAACACGGTGCGCGTGAGCACGAACTGCGCCGCGATCATCACCGCGACCGCGATCAGGAACGCCGGCGAGATGCCGAGCGCGATCGGGTTCGAGAGGAAATCGAACGCGTCGCCGATGTAGGCCGTGCGCGAATTCGTCAGCTGGTACGCGACACCGCGCGCGGCCTCGAGCACGCCGAGCGACACGATGAACGACGGAATCCGCCAGCCCACCGTGATCGCGCCCGTCAGCGAGCCGGTCACGGTCGCGACCGCGATCCCGATCAGCGCGGCGGGCAGCGGCCCCCAATGCCATTTCAGCGCGGCCACGCTGACCATCGACGCGGCCAGCGCGAGCACCGAGCCGACCGACAGGTCGATGCCGGCGATGATCAGCACGAACGTCATCCCGACCGACATCACGACGAGATCGGGGATCTGGTTTGCGATCGTGCTGAACGTATCGTAGGTCAGGAAATGCGAGCTGAGCGTCGAGAACAGCGCGATCATCGCGGCGAGCGCGCCGGCGAGCCCGAGATAGTTCGACACGCCGAGCCGCGTGCCGGACAGCGTGCGCGCGCGGCGCCCGGTCACGTCCTGCTGCGCGCCGGCGTCGCTCGGGGATACGGGAGGCTGGGTCATTGCTGTCGTCCTGTCGTCGAAGAGGCGGAAGCCGCGCGCGGCGCGCTTTCCGCATCCGGATGGCGTGCGCCGTCCGGCAGCGCTGCGCGGCCGAAGCCGGCGAACGCCGCGGCCAGCAGCGCATCCTGGGTCCAGTTGCCGCGTTCGAACACGGCGGTCATGCGGCCGGCCGACATCACGCCGATCCGGTCGCAGATCAGCATCAGCTCGCGCAGGTCGCTCGAGACGACCACCAGCGCCCGGCCCTCGCGCGCGAGCGCGCCCATCAGCGTGTAGATCTCGAATTTGGCGCCGACGTCGATCCCGCGGGTCGGTTCGTCGAACAGCAGCACGCCCATGTCGCGCGCGAGCCAGCGGCCGATCACGACCTTCTGCTGGTTGCCGCCCGACAGTTCGCCGACCGCCTGCGCGGCGCCGTGGGTGCGGATCCGCAGCGCGTCGATCTGCTGCTCGGCGAGCGCCGTCTCGCGCGCCGTATCGACGATGCCGCCGCGCGCGAGCCGGTCGAGCTGGCCGAGCGACACGTTCGACGTGACCGACTGCGACAGCAGCAGCCCTTCGCCCTTGCGGTCCTCGGTGATCAGCGCGATGCCGTGCTTCACCGCGTCGACGGGCGAGCCGATGCGCGCCGGCTTCAGCGGATCGCCGACCGCGATCATCCCGGCGTCCGGCGTGTCCGCGCCGTAGATCAGCCGCAGCAATTCGGTGCGCCCGGCACCGATCAGCCCCGAGATGCCGAAGATTTCGCCCGAGCGCACTTCGAGCGACACGTCCTGCACGGCCGTGCCGCGCGTCATGCCCGACACGACGAGGCGCGGCGCGCCGATGCGGCGCGCGCCGAGGTCGATGTGCTCGCCGACCTCGCGCCCGACCATCAGCGTGACGAGCCCGTCGGACGTCGTCGCGGCCATGTCGCCGACGTGCACGAGCCGGCCGTCGCGCAGCACCGCGACACGCTCGGCGACCCGCGCGAGTTCCTCGAGCCGGTGCGAGATGTAGACGATCGCCACGCCGCGCGCCTTCAGCCGGTCGACCTGCTCGAACAGCAGTTCGACCTCGCGCGCGGTCAGCATCGCGGTCGGTTCGTCGAGGATCAGCACACGGCAGTCGCCGATCAGGTTGCGCGCGATCTCGACCATCTGCTGGTGGCCGATGCCGAGCGCACCCACCGGCGTATCGGGATCGACCGCGTCGAGCCCGACCTGCGCCATCGCGGCACGCGCATCGTCGCGCAGCCGCGCGCGATCGATGATGCCGAAGCGCCGCGGCAGACGGTTCAGGAACAGGTTCTCGGCGACCGTCAGCGTCGGCAGCAGGTTCAGCTCCTGCATCACCATGCGCACGCCGAGCGCCTCGGCCTGCGTGCGGCTCGCCGGCGCGTAGGCCTGGCCGCCGAGTTGCATCGTGCCGGTCGTCGGGTCGACGAGCCCGCCGATGATCTTCGACAGCGTGCTCTTGCCGGCGCCGTTCTCGCCCGTCAGCGCGAGCGCTTCACCCGGCACGAGCGTCAACGTGACGTCGGCGAGCACCGGTTCGGCGTAGGTCTTGCCCACACCGGAGACGGACAGCACGGGAACGGCTGAACGGGAGGGTTGGAAGGTCGGTTCCATCGCGATCCTGGTTGCGGCCGCGCGCACGCGGCGCGCGGGTGTGACGCTCACAAGTGCATGTGCATGCAGTGGCCGTGATCGCGCTCACTCCGTATAACGGCCGCCGGGCCCGCTTCTTGAGGCCGGCGGCCGCGACGGGGCGGCGTTACTTCGTCACGAGATCCACCGGCGTCTCGACCACGCCGGACATGTCGGCCTGCTTGCGATGCTCGGCGATCGCCTTGAGCGCCGTGTCGATGCCGAACACGGCCTGTTTCGCCGCGTACTGGTCGGCGGTCGCGAGCACGCGGCCGTCCTTCAGCATCGGTCTGATCGCGTTGATGTTGTCGTAGCCGACCACGAACACCTTGCCCTGCTTGCCCGCCGCGCGCACGGCCGACACGGCGCCGATCGCCATGTTGTCGTTGCCGCACAGCAACGCGCGCAGGTTCGGGTATTCGTTGAGCATCGCGGACGCGACCGCATTGCCCTTGTCGATCTCCCATTCGCCCGACTGCACCGACACGACCTTCATCCCGCCCGCCTTCATCGCGTCCTCGAAGCCGGCCGTGCGCTGCTGCGCGTTGGTCGTCGTCGACACGCCTTCGAGGATGCCGACCTGGTCGCCCGCCTTCAGCCGCTTCGCGAGGTAGTCGCCGATCTTGCGCGCGCCCTTGCGGTTGTCGGGGCCGACGAACGGCACGTTCAGGTTCTTCGATTTCAGCACGTCCGGGTCGAGCCGGTTGTCGATGTTCACGACGGTGATGCCCGCGTCGACCGCCTTCTTCACGACCGGCACGAGCGCCTTCGAATCGGCCGGCGCGAGCACGATCGCATCGACCTTCGACACGATCATCTGCTCGACGATGCGGATCTGGTTCGCGGTGTCGGTCTCGTCCTTGATGCCGTTCGTGATCAGGTCGAACTGGCCGGCGTTGTGCTTCTGGTATTCCTTCGCGCCGTTTTCCATCGTCAGGAAGAACTCGTTGGCGAGCGACTTCATCACGAGCGCGACCTTCGGCTTGGCCGCGGCCTGCGCATGGACGGCCGGTGCGGCAGCGACCGCGACGGCGGCAAGCGCGGCGGTCAGGAAGCGACGGCGAAAGAGGACATTCATACACATCTCCTGGCGACTGGCCCACGGGCCAGATTATTGTTTGACTGTTGTTTTAATGAGAGCAAACGTTTGCGCTACACTTCCCGGGCATTGGCCATCGTTGCTGCTTGTCGGTACCACGGAATGGAAGCGAGGCAGACGGCCGACTGCCTGGCGCGTGCTGTCGTGACGCGCCACCGCCGGCGGGACGCCGGCGGAGTGGAAGCTATGCTGTACCGTTTCGGTTCGACGCGCAACCCGTCTGATCAATATTTAAGGGTTTATTCGGAGCGCGCGGTTGCACGTGCCGATTGCGGCGCGTTACATGATCGAAGCGAGGCACGCGCATGCGCCGTCTTGTTTTTCTATTGGTCGGCGATCAGATGACGGCCGCCGCTCACGGCAACCCGGCTTGTGAGCGACAGCTTCGATCGAAGGACCGACGCGTCGGCACGCCCTGAGATGGCGGATGCAGCATCGGCGCCCGATGCAACGCGTCCGAAGGGCGCCTGCCGCGCCCCCGGAACATCGTCCCGCCGTCAGACCGCTTCGCGCAGCAGCCCGGCGATTTCCGCTTCGTTCAGGTGCGGCGCGAACATCTCGATCAGCCGGTACGCATACGCGCGCAGGAATGCGCCCTTGCGCAACCCGACCCGTGTCGTGCTCGCCTCGAACAGGTGCTGCGTGTCGAGCGCGACGAGCCCGGTGTCGCGCTGCGGATCGAAGGCCATCGCTGCGACGACGCCGATCCCCATCCCGAGCTCGACGTAGGTCTTGATCACGTCCGCGTCGATTGCAGTCAGCACGACGTCGGGCACGGCGCCGGCCTGCGCGAATGCCTGGTCGATGTGCGAGCGGCCCGTGAAGTCCTGGTCATACGTGATGATCGGGTACTCGGCGATTTCGTCGAGCGTCAGGTTCTCGCGACCGACGAGCGGATGCCCCTTCGGCACGACGACCGTGTGGTGCCACGAATAGCACGGGAACGTGACGATGTCCGGATAGCGATCGAGCGCCTCGGTCGAGATGCCGAGATCGGCTTCGCCGTTCAGGATCATCTGCGCGATCTGCTGCGGGCTGCCCTGGCGCAGCGCGAGATGCACCTTCGGAAACACCTCGGTGAACTGGCGGATCACCTTCGGCAGCGCGTAGCGCGCTTGCGTGTGCGTCGTCGCGACGACGAGGTGGCCGCTGTCCTGGTCCGCGAACTGGCGCGCGACGCGGCGCAGGTTTTCCGCATCCAGCAGCATCCGCTCGATCAGCTGGTGCACGGCCTTGCCGGGCTCCGTGAGCCCCGTGAGCCGCTTGCCGCGCCGGATGAAGATATCGACGCCCAGTTCATCCTCGAGATCCTTGATCTGCTTCGACACGCCCGACTGCGACGTGTACAGCACGTTCGCGACTTCCGTCAGGTTCATGTTCTGGCGCACGGCCTCGCGCACGAAACGCAATTGCTGAAAATTCATGGGTATGCCTCTTAGGCTGTCGTTGTTTGAATGTCGATTCGGAGCGGTATCCGCCCTCTTCTCTTTACCGCGTCCGGGCGTCAGTGCGCGGGAAACACGCGGACCGCGCGCGGCACGGCCGTCGCGCCGTCGCCGACCTGCAGCGCGAGCGCACGCCACGCGTCGCGATCGAGTTCCGCTTCGAGTGCGCCGCCCGTGCGCGCCTCGAGTTCGACCCGCACCGAGCCGCCGAGCGGGATCACGCGGCGCACGTCGACCGCGATGCCGTCGCGATGGTCGTCGCCGGCCGGCCACAGCTGCAGGTCGTGCGGCCGCACGTATGCGTTCGCGGGACCCGCGAAATCGGCGTCGACCGCGATCGGCGCGGCCGCCCCCTCGGCCACGAAGCCGCGCCCGGCGACCGTGCCCGGCAACCGGTTCGCCGCACCGAGGAATTCGTAGACGAACGCGCTTTGCGGATGATCGTAGACGTCCTGCGGGCTGCCGACCTGCTCCACATGACCGCGGTTCAGCACGACGATCCGGTCGGCCACTTCCAGCGCCTCCTCCTGGTCGTGTGTGACGAAGATCGTCGAGATGTGCAGGTCGTCGTGCAGGCGCCGCAGCCAGCCGCGCAGTTCCTTGCGCACCTTCGCGTCGAGCGCGCCGAACGGCTCGTCGAGCAGCAGCACCTTCGGCTCGACCGCGAGCGCGCGGGCCAGCGCGATCCGCTGACGCTGGCCGCCCGACAGCTCGGACGGGTAGCGCTGCGCAAGCCAGTCGAGCTGCACGAGCTTCAGCAGTTCGTGCACTTTCTCGCGGATCACGGCTTCCGACGGCCGCTCGCGGCGCGGCTTCACGCGCAGCCCGAACGCGACGTTCTCGAACACGGTCATGTGGCGGAACAGCGCGTAATGCTGGAACACGAAACCGACCTGGCGCTCGCGCGCGCCGACCGACGCGACGTCGAGCCCCTGCAGCACGACCTGGCCGGCGTCCGCGTGCTCGAGGCCCGCGATCACGCGCAGCAGCGTGGTCTTGCCGCAACCGGACGGCCCGAGCAGTGCGACGAGCTCGCCCGGCGGAAAGTCGAGCGACACGTTGTCGAGCGCGGTGAAATCGCCGAAGCGCTTCTGAAGGTGACGGACGGTGATACCCATTCTGGTTGCCTCTTTACGATTTCGACGAAATGGCGGCGGCGGGGCCGGCATGAGCGGGAACGTCATCGCGTGCGCCGGCCAGTTCGGCGGCGAGGTGACGCTCGGCGAGCAGCTTCAGCGCGAGCGTGACGAGCGCGAGCAGCGCCAGCACCGACGCCACCGCGAACGCCGCCGCGAAGTTGTATTCGTTGTACAGGATCTCGACGTGCAGCGGCATCGTGTCGGTCACGCCGCGGATGTGGCCGGACACGACCGACACCGCGCCGAACTCGCCCATCGCGCGCGCATTGCACAGGATCACGCCGTACAGCAGGCCCCACTTCACGTTCGGCAGCGTCACGCGCCGGAAGATCTGCCAGCCCGATGCGCCCAGCACGCGCGCGGCCTCCTCCTCGTCGGTGCCCTGCGCCTGCATCAGCGGGATCAGTTCACGCGCGACGAACGGGAACGTGACGAAGATCGTCGCGAGCACGATGCCCGGCACCGCGAAGATGATCTGCACGTCGTGGCCCTGCAGCCACGGCCCGAGCCAGCCCTGCGCACCGAACAGCAGCACGTAGACGAGGCCCGAGATCACCGGCGACACGGAGAACGGCAGGTCGATCAGCGTCGTCAGTAAAGCCTTGCCGCGGAATTCGAACTTCGCGATCGCCCACGACGCGCACACGCCGAACACGAGGTTCAGCGGCACCGCGATCACCGCGACGGTCAGCGTCAGCTTGATCGCCGACCATGCGTCGGGATCCGCGAGCGATTCGAGATAGAAGCCGACGCCCTTGCGCAGCGCCTCAAAAAACACCGCGGCGAGCGGCACGACGAGGAAGAACGCGAGGAACGCCAGCGCGACGCCGATCAGCAGCCAGCGCACGGCGCGCGGCTCGCTGACGGGATCCGGTTGTTTCGCGGCGCGCACGCGCGCGGCGGACGGGTTGTTCAGCACGGCGGTGGACTCCTGGCTCATTGCTGGCCTCCGGCGGCAGTCGCGGCAACGGTGACGGTCGCGGGCGCGGGGCCGCTCGCGCCCTTGCTCGTGCGGCGCTGCAGATACCACTGCAGCGTGTTGATGAGCAGCAGCATCAGGAACGACACGACCAGCATCACGACCGCCAGCGCGGTCGCGCCCGCGTAGTCGTACTGCTCGAGCTTCGTGATGATCAGCAGCGACGTGATCTCGGATTTCATCGGCACGTTGCCGGCGATGAAGATCACCGACCCGTACTCGCCGAGCGCGCGCGCGAACGCCAGCGCGAAGCCGGTGAGCAGCGCGGGCAGCACGGCCGGCAGCACGACGCGGCGGAACGTCAGCCAGCGCGTTGCGCCGAGGCACGCGGCGGCCTCTTCCTGCTCGCGCTCGAAATCCTCGAGCACGGGCTGCACGGTGCGCACGACGAACGGCAGCCCGATGAAGGTCAGCGCCACCAGCACGCCGACCGGCGTGAACGCGATCTTGATGCCGAACGGCGCGAGATACTGGCCCACCCAGCCGTTGGTCGCGTAGACGGCGGCAAGCGAGATGCCGGCGACCGACGTCGGCAGCGCGAACGGCAGGTCGACGATCGCGTCGACGAGCCGCTTGAACGGGAACGTGTAGCGCACCAGCACCCACGCGACGAGAAAGCCGAACACGGCATTGATCACCGCACCGCCGAGCGCGGAGGCAAACGTCAGCCGGTACGACGCGAGTACGCGCGGCGACGCGACGGCGGTGACGAACTGGTCCCACGACAGCGTCGCGGTCTTCAGGAACGTGGCGGCGAGCGGAATCAGCACCACGAGGCTCAAATAGGCCACCGTGATGCCGAGCGTCACGCCGAAACCGGGCAGCGCGCTCGGCTTGCGAAAGGTGTACGTCGTCATCGGATGCTCTTGCTGGGTCGTTGCTGCTCACGGGTCCGACGCAAACGCCGGCGCGGGGAGTCGCGCCGGCGGGCCGTCGGGGATGCGGCGCGCTGTCGTGGCGCGCCGCTGTCGTTGTGGTTTGCTGCTGCCTGGTGTTACTGCGGCTTGTAGATCGAGTCGAACACGCCGCCGTCCGCGAAATGCGTCTTCTGCGCGTTCGTCCAGCCGCCGAACGTGTCGTCGACCGTGTACAGCTTCAGCTTCGGAAACTGCTTCGTCAGGTCCGCCGGCACGTTCTTCGAACGCGGACGGTAGTAGTTGCGCGCCGCGATTTCCTGGCCCTGCGGGCTGTACAGGAAATTCAGGTAGGCCTCGGCCAGCTTGCGCGTGCCCTTCTTGTCGACCACCTTGTCGACCACGGCAACGGGCGGCTCGGCCAGGATGCTCACCGACGGCACGACGATCTCGAACTTGTCGGTGCCGAATTCCTTGATCGACAGGAACGCCTCGTTCTCCCACGCGATCAGCACGTCGCCGATCCCGCGCTGCACGAAGCTCGTCGTCGCACCGCGCGCGCCCGAGTCGAGCACGCCCGCATTCTTGTAGAGCTTCGTCACGAATTCCTTCGCGCTCTGCTCGTTGCCGCCCGGCTTGTGGACCGCGTATGCCCATGCGGCCAGGTAGTTCCAGCGCGCCCCGCCCGACGTCTTCGGGTTCGGCGTGACGATCGAGATGCCCGGCTTGGTCAGGTCATCCCAGTCCTTGATCCCTTTCGGGTTGCCCTTGCGCACCAGGAACACGATCGTCGACGTGTACGGCGATGCGTTGTCGGGCAGGCGCTTCTGCCAGTCCTTGTTGACGAGCCCCTTGTTGGCGATCGCGTCGATGTCGTAGGCGAGCGCCAGCGTCACGACGTCGGCCTGCAGGCCGTCGAGCACCGAGCGCGCCTGCGCGCCCGAGCCGCCGTGCGACTGCTTGAAGTTGACCGTCTCGCCCGTCTGCGCCTTCCACGCCTTGCCGAACGCCTGGTTGAAGTCCTGGTACAACTCGCGCGTCGGGTCGTAGGACACGTTCAGGAACGTCGTATCGGCCTGGGCATGCGTCGCGACGCCCAGCGCCGCCGCCGCGCCCAGCGCGAGTGTTGCGATCAGGCGGCCCACTCCGCCCACCAGCCCCGTATTGCGCTTCGCCATCCTTGGTTCTCCAGTGTTGTCGGTATTGCGATGTCGGGCCAGTCTAGCGAACGGGTTACATGATTAAAAATAATCGTTCCTTATTTTTTAATACCCAAAAGTGCTAACGCAGACGGGATGGACGGTAGAGGCAGATGAACCGGCGTCCGGGCGTCACGAAATCACGTCGGAACCGGCGCGATCGCATCGAACTTCAAGTAACACTTGAAATTCGCGAAGTACTGTATAAAAATACAGCTCACTGTCTATCCATACAGTTCAGCCATGACCAAACTCACCGCCCGTCAGCAGCAAGTGTTCGACTTGATCCGCCGCGCGATCGAGCGCTCCGGTTTCCCGCCCACGCGCGCCGAGATCGCGGCAGAGCTGGGCTTCAGCTCGCCGAATGCGGCCGAGGAACACCTCCGTGCGCTGGCGCGCAAAGGGGTGATCGAGCTGGCCGCCGGCGCGTCGCGCGGCATCCGCCTGCTCGGCATCGACGACGCCCCCCATCAGTTCACGCTGCCGCATGCCGGCCTGATGCAACTGTCGCTGCCGCTCGTCGGCCGGGTGGCGGCCGGTAGCCCGATCCTCGCGCAGGAGCACATCTCGCAGCATTACGCGTGCGATCCCGCGCTGTTCACCAGCAAGCCCGACTACCTGCTGAAGGTGCGCGGCCTGTCGATGCGCGACGCCGGCATTCTCGACGGCGACCTCCTCGCCGTGCAGAAGCGCACGGAAGCGAAGGACGGCCAGATCATCGTCGCGCGGCTTGGCGACGACGTCACGGTCAAGCGCCTGATGCGCCGGCCAGGCGGCCTCGAGCTGATCGCGGAGAACCCGGATTACGAAAACATCTTCGTCAAGGCCGGCAGCGCGGAATTCGCGCTGGAAGGCATCGCCGTCGGGCTGATCCGCTCGGGCGAACTCTGACAATCGGTCTCGCTGAGGAGAACATCATGGAACGCCTTTCCCGTTTGCTGCCTTTCCGTCAATTCGGCCGCCTGCGTCACCTGCGCGGCCGCACGCCCTGCGCGCCGCTGTCCGCCGCGGCGCCCGTGGTGAGCCAAGAAGTCGCAGTTGAACGGCAGGCGTCGCTGCTGCCCTCAGCGCTTCCCGCCTTCGCACGGGTCTCGCTGAACGCCGGCCTGCACCACACGGAACCGGCGCGCCGTGCCCCCGTGCGCGTTTATCACGGCCGGTCGCGCCTGATCATGGTCGGGACGATCGATGCCGTGTGCCGGATGATCGATCGCTGCATCGACGAGGAACGATCGGCCACGCACGGCGGTCTCTGATTGCGGAACCTGTCCGCATCGGAGGCATCGTGACTGGATCTTCGGGCCGCGCGTGGCGGCTCAAGCCCCTGCTGATCGTCGTGCTGGCCGTCGCCGTTTTGGTGGCGATCGGCTATGCGTACGCATCGCCGTATGTCGCGCTCGGTCGCCTGAAATCGGCGATCGATGCGCGCGATGCGCAATCGGTCAGCGAATATGTCGATTTTCCGTCGCTGCGCATCAGCCTGAAGCAGCAGGTCACGGAAGAGTTGATGCACCGGATCGACGCGGTGAAGAAGGACAACCCGTTCGCGGTGATCGGCGCGCTGATCGGCTCTGCATTGATCGGCCCGCTCGTCGATGCGTATGCGACGCCGGAAGGCGTCGCGGCGCTGATGAGCGGCATTCCCCCGCGCGGTAATCCGGGCGAGCGGCCACCCGAATGGTCGGGCCCGCCGTCAGGCGGTGCGCCTGGCAGCGCATCGGCCGCACCGCCGGCCAATCCGGCGAGCACCCCCGTACCGGGCAGCAATGCCTCGGTCGCGTCCGCGCCGGCCCCCGCATCCGCGCCAGCCGGCCCGGGCGACACGCGCCATCCGCAGCAAACGAGCGCCGGCTACCGGAATATCGATGAATTTGTCGTGACCTACCAGCGCAGTGCCGACGGCACGCGCTATGCGGCGATCTTCCACCGCTTTGGCCTGTTTTCGTGGAAGCTGTCCGCGATCGACCTGCACGCGTGAGCGGTCGCGATCGGGATCGATGCCGCTGCGGCGGCAATGGCGAGCGACCGGCGCGGATCGCAGGACAACCCGGCCGGTCACACGATCTCACTGTGTCACTTGCCGCTCGCGGTGGCCGCTTCGCGTTCGCGCGCGATCTCGGCCTTTTGCTCTTCAGCCGACGAACACGCGACCAGAATGCTGCAGTTCACGCGATCGAGCAGTTGCGTATTGCCCGACCCCATCCACCATCTCGACAATCCGCTGCGGCACCGATGGCCGACAACGACGAGGTCGGCCTTCAACTCGGTCGCGAGATTCGCGATTTCGTCGATCGGATAACCGAACGCAAAATGGCCTTCCGCCTGGACGCCGCGCTCGCGCAGCCAGTTCACGCCTTCCTGCAGGATCTCGCGCGCGGTTTCCTCGAAGCGGCCGCAGGCGACGTCGGTCAGCAGCCCCGCGCTTTGCGCGATGCTCGAGCGCATGTCGACGACCGACAGCAAATGCGTTTCCGCCTTCAGGTCCAGCGCGAGATTCGCACCGCACCGCAAGGCCTTGCGTCCTTCGAGCGTGCCGTCGTAGCACAGCAGAATCTTGTTGTAGCTAGCCATGAGACCTCCCTATCGCGACAACGTGCCCTATGCACTCATCATGGTGCGCCGCAATTCCGGACGCAAGGGATGGAAAACGCTGATTCGCCACGCGGGGCGCGTCGGCGATGATGCGGTGCACGATCCGTGCGCGCATGCACCGTCGCGCGCGTGTGCGCCCTGATGAGACGCAGCCGATGCACTAGAATGGCCCGTCCGTGTCCTCGACGTGCGTTCGCCCCGGTCATGCCCATGTGACACGCATTCGCCCGATCCGTTCGCCGAGCGGCATGCCCATCCGGCCGGCCGCGAAACGCGTCCGCGCCTGCCTACAACGACAACCTGCCCATGTCCGTTGCACCGATCGATTTCCGGAACGTCGAAAAGCGCTATGGCGACAAGCTCGTCGTCAACGGCCTGTCCTTCCACGTGCAGGCCGGCGAATGCTACGGCCTGCTCGGGCCGAACGGCGCCGGCAAGACCACGACGCTGAAAATGCTGCTCGGCCTCGTGTATCCCAACGCCGGCACCATTTCACTGTGCGGCGAACCGGTTCCGTCGCGCGCGCGGCATGCGCGCCAGCGCGTCGGCGTCGTCCCGCAGTTCGACAACCTCGACCCCGACTTCACGGTCCGCGAAAACCTGCTCGTGTTCAGCCGCTATTTCGGGATGTCGGCGCAGGCTTCACGCGCGCTGGTGCAGCCGCTGCTGGAATTCGCGAAGCTGGAAAACAAGGCCGATGCGAAGGTCGGCGAGCTGTCGGGCGGGATGAAGCGCCGCCTGACGCTTGCGCGCGCGCTCGTCAACGATCCGGACGTGCTGGTGCTCGACGAGCCGACGACGGGGCTCGATCCGCAGGCGCGGCACCTGATGTGGGAACGCTTGCGTTCGCTGCTCGCGCGCGGCAAGACGATCCTGATCACCACGCATTTCATGGAGGAAGCCGAGCGCCTGTGCGACCGGCTGTGCGTGATCGAGGAAGGCCGCAAGATCGCCGAAGGCGCGCCGCATGCGCTGATCGAATCGGAGATCGGCTGCGACGTGATCGAGATCTACGGGCCGGACCCGGTCGCGCTGCGCGACGAGCTGACGCCGTTCGCGAAACGCACCGAGATCAGCGGCGAGACGCTGTTCTGCTACGTGAGCGATCCCGAGCCGCTCAGCGCCCGGCTCAAGGGTCGCACGGGATTGCGCTATCTGCATCGTCCGGCCAATCTGGAAGACGTGTTCCTGCGGCTCACGGGCCGCGAAATGCAGGACTGATCGATCATGGACGCACGCAACTATTCCCCCGCCGCGCCGTCCGCACCGCCACGCGAATCACGCTTCGCAGTCGCGCTGCCCGCGAATGCCACCAACTGGATCGCCGTGTGGCGGCGCAACTACCTCGTGTGGCGCAAGCTCGCGCTCGCGTCGCTGTTCGGCAATCTCGCCGATCCGATGATCTACCTGTTCGGGCTGGGATTCGGGCTCGGCCTGATGCTCGGCCACGTCGACGGCGTGTCGTATATCGCGTTCCTCGCGGCCGGCACGGTCGGTTCGAGCGTGATGATGTCCGCGAGCTTCGAGTCGATGTATTCGGGCTTCTCGCGGATGCACGTGCAGCGCACCTGGGAAGCGATCATGCACACGCCGCTCGCGCTGGGCGACATCGTGCTCGGGGAGATCGTCTGGGCGGCGAGCAAGGCGCTGTTGTCGGGCGTCGCGATCATGCTCGTCGCGGGCCTGCTCGGCTATGCGCGCTTTCCGTCGATGCTCGCGGCGCTACCCGTGATCGTGCTCGCCGGCCTCGCGTTCGCGAGCACCGCGATGATCGTCACCGCGCTCGCGCCGTCCTACGACTTCTTCATGTTCTATCAGACGCTCGTGCTGACGCCGATGCTGCTGCTGTCGGGCGTGTTCTTCCCGATCACGCAGTTGCCGCCGATCGCGCAGCATGCCGCGCACGTGCTGCCGCTCGCCAACGCGGTCGAACTGATCCGGCCCGCGATGCTCGGCCGGCCGGCGACGGACGCCGGCCTGCATCTCGCGGTGCTCGCCGGTTATGCGGTCGGCGGATTCATCGTCTCCGCGTGGCTGTTCCGGCGGCGCATGATGCGCTGACGGCCGACGCGCACGGCGCGCCGGCTCGCTGCGACGAAGCGGCGGCGGCGTTACTCGTCGTCGTCGCTCCACGGAATCTCGACGTCGGTCAGGAATGCGACGGTCGCCAGCGGGCCGCCTTCGTGGCGGCCGAGCTTGCCGTCCGCGCGATGCCATTCGACGCGGAACTGCGTACCCGGATCGTCGGCAACCAGATAGACCGCGCGCAATTCTTCGGCGTCGGCTTCGTCGACCGGACCGTCGAACGACACCAGCATCTTCTGCGGCCACAGGCCGTTCACCGGATCGTAGATGCGGTCGCCCTGCGGAATCTCGATGCTGGCCTCGACGCCGATCGTGGCGGAGGCCTCGATGATCATCGTGCCGAGCGCGTTCAGCACGGCAGTCGCCCGCGCGGAATTGGCCTGGCGGATCGCGAGATCGCCACGCGTCAGCGCCTTTTCGAGTCGAGGATGAATCTTCGGTTGGGTCATGCGTTTTCCTGTTTGCTTCTTGTAAAGGGCACCGCGCGCGTGAGGCGGCGGCGCCGGATGAATACGACGGTCATGCGACGGGACCGGTCGGCGCCCGCCGCGGCGGCCATCGCGCAGGGTCCGGTCGCCGGCAGCCGGGCATGTCGTGCCCCGCGCCTCGATCGGCCACGCGAGCCGGACTTGTCCGGCCGTCGCGCCCGCTCGCCGTCCCGTCCGCGAGTCCGTCAGAACCCGAATGCGATCGCGAGCAGCCCGCTCACGATCCCGAACACGACGACGAGGCCCGTGACGATCGCCAGCATGTAAGGCTTGAACGACCGCGCGAGCATCGCGAGCGACGGCACGCTGATCGGCGGCAGCGTCATCAGCAGCGCGGCGGCCGGGCCGACGCCCATGCCGAGCGACAGCATCGCCTGGATGATCGGCACTTCACCGGCCGTCGGGATCACGAACAACGTCCCCGCGACCGCGAACGCGATGATCCAGCCGAGATGGTTGCCGATGTCCGGGCCGATATGCGGGAACAGCCACGCGCGCGCCGCGCCGAGCAGCAGCACGAGCACGATGTATTCGGGCACGAGCCGCACGGCCATGCGTGCGAGCAGCTTCATCCAGCGGACGAACGGATTGCCGGCGGCAGCCTGTTCGGCCACCAGCGCGGCGAGTTGCGCGTCGTCGATACTGCGGTCCTCCGGACGCGCGATGCGGTTCAGCAGATAGCCGATCCCGAACACCATCGCGATGCCGAGCACGAGCCGCAACGCGCTCCAGTGCCAGCCGAGCACGAAGCCCATGAACACCAGCGCGGCCGGATTCAGCACCGTGTTGCCAAGCCAGAACGCGACCGCGCCGCCCGGCGACGCGTGCCGCGCACGCAGGCCCGCGACGACCGGCGCCGCGCAGCACGTGCACATCATGCCCGGCAGCGACAGCAGGCCGCCCGCGGCGACACTGCCGAAGCCCGTGCGGCCGAGCACGCGCGCGACCCAGTGCGCGGGCAGCAGCGCCTGGACGGCCGAGCCGAGCAGCAGGCCAAGCACCATGGCCTGCCAGATCGCCTTGCCATACGCCCATGCGTAGTCGAGCGCCGCCTTCAGCGACGGCTCGGGCGCGCTCGCCGACGTGCCCATCAGGATCGACTGGCCGATCGAATGATGCTCGGCGGCGACGAACGCCTTGTTGTAGTACGGGAACCATTTCACGTAGAACAGTCCCGCGACCGCGATCAGCAGGAAGGTCAGCCAGCCGAGCGCCGGACTGGGTTGGGTGCGTGTGGTCGTCATCGTGCGGTGGTCGTAGGGTTGTGGTCGGTGGCGGCTCGCGCCGCCCCGCCGGCGGCGGGCGAGGCCGGCAGCCCGGCCTGCGCGAGCGCGTCGAGCAGCGCGCGCGCCTGCTCGCGCCCGTCGGCCGCATTCGGCCGGAAAGTGAACGTCAGTGCGCGGTTCGGCTTGTTGTACGTGGCGCGGTAGGTGCGCGCATAGGCGGGATCGTAATGCTTGTCGATCAGTTCGGTGAACAGCTCGGCCCGCGCGTCGGCATCGATCAGCGCATGCCAGTGCGCCACCTCGTCACGGCTGTGCAGGCCGATCAGCCGATTGAGCTGCGCCTTGAACGCGGCCGGCTCGTCGAACAGGTGGGCATAGTCGTCAAGGAGAAACGCGATGCGTTCGTCGTGCGCCGCCTCGACCTGCACCCACGGCCCGGCGTGAAACGCGTCGATCAACGCGATCGGCAGGTGCACGAGCCCGATCCTGCGGCTTTCCGATTCGACGAACACCGGCCATTCGGGGTCGAAACGCCCGAGTGTCTCGACGAGCCCCGAATCGAAGCCCTTCTGCGACGGCTGCGGCTTGCCCGGCAGCGCGCCGAGCAGCGAGCCGCGATGGCGCGCGAGCGCCTCGAGATCGAGCGTCTGCGCCCCTTCGTCGCGTAGCGCGTTCAGCAGCCGCGTCTTGCCGCAGCCGGTATGACCGACGAGCGCGATGTAGCGAAACCGCGTCGGCAGCGTGTCGAGCGTCGCGCACACCGAGTGGCGGTACGCCTTGTAGCCGCCGTCGAGCTGGCGCGCCTGCCAGCCGATCAGGTTGAACCAGGTCGTCATCGAACCCGAGCGCTTGCCGCCGCGCCAGCAGTAGATCAGCGGCCGCCAGTTGCGCGGACGGTCTGCAAACGTGGTGTCGAGATGGCGCGCGATGTTGCGTGCGACCATCGCCGCGCCGACGCGCGTCGCTTCATACGGCGACACCTGACGGTACATCGTGCCGACGATCACGCGCTCCTCGTTGCTGAGCACGGGCGCGTTCAGCGCGCCGGGGATGTGATCCTCGGCGAACTCGAGCGGCGTGCGCACGTCGATGATCTCGTCGAACTCGCCGGCGCGATCGAGGGTGACAATCAGGTTCTTCAATTTGGCGTCGAACAGGGGCGATGCGGCTCGGCGAGCCGCACGGGCACGGAAGGCGGATTCGCGATTATCTCACGCCCGGGCGTCCCGGGCCGCGCGCGGCAACCGGCGGCGGCGACGCGGCGCTCATCACGTCGATCAGATGGTCGCGAAACGCGCGCACCGACGCGGGCAGATCGCGCCCCGCCATGGTCTGCACCTGGATGCTGCGCTCGCGCAGCTGGGGGTTCGTGACGGGCACGACGACGAAGCCGTCCGCGTCGAAGCGGTCCCGTACCGACAGCAGCCCGGTGAACATGACCGCACCGGTACGCTGCGCGTAGCGGTACATCACCGCGGTGTTGTTGCTGGTCAGTTCCGGCTCGAGCATGAGCCCGTCGAGCACGCACGCGATGTCGATCAGCTGTCGCACTGTCGTGCCGGCCTCGGGCAGCACATGCGGGTGCCGGGCGACATCGGCGAGCGACACCGAATCGCGCGCCGCGAGCGGATGGTCGCGCCGCACGAGCGCGAAGACCGGCGCACGCTCCGTGTGTTCGACGCGTACGCCCTGCTCCGGCGCCAGGCTGAACGTCAGCCCGATGTCGGCATCGCCGTCGCGCACGCGCCGCGTCGCCTCCGCCGGCGACACGACCCACACCGAGAAATCGACGCCCGGGTGGCGCGCCTTGAAGCCCGCGAGCGCACCCGGCAGGAAATCGATCGCGAACCCTTCCGAGCAGGCGACCTTCAGCAGGCTGCCGTGCAGCGCCTCCAGCCCGCCGATTTCCTTCATCACGTGCTCGGCCTCCAGCAGGCTGCGCTGCGCGAAGCCCAGCAACCGTTCGCCGGCCTCCGACAGCGCCATCCCGCGCGGCCGGCGCTCGAACAGCGGCGCGCCGAGTTCGCTCTCGAGCTTCGCGATCTGCCGGCTGATCGCCGAGACGGCCACGTGCAGCCGCGCCGATGCGTCGCTGATCGAGCCGGTGCGCGCGACTTCGACGAAATACCGCAGCGCAAGACCATGCAGGAAAGCCGCCATCGTTCTGTCCCCGGGCCCGTCGCCCAGGCCGCTCCGCTTTGCCTTTTCGGCAAAGAAATGTTCGAAATTCGATCATTGTGACAAAAAAAACCGCTTCCTAGAATCGATCGCACTCCCGGTCGTGCGCGCCGCGCCCGCCGGAAAACCGATACAGGAGACCGTCTTGAGCCGTACCGCCGCCATCCAGCACGCGCTGAACCAGTTCGAATCGGGCGCGTTCTTCACGACCCTGAGCCGCCGCGTCAGCCTGCGCACCGAAAGCCAGGACAGCGGCTCGGGCGCCGCGCTGCGCGCCTACCTGACCGACGAGATCGTACCGGAGGCCGCGCGCCTCGGCTTCACGTCACGGATCGTCGAGAATCCGGCCGACGGCGGCGGCCCGTTCCTGCTGGCCTCGCGCCACGAGGACGACGCACTGCCGACCGTGCTGATCTACGGCCACGGCGACGTCGTGCGCGGCTACGACGCGCAATGGCGCGCGCCGCTGTCGCCGTGGACGCTGACCGTCGACGGCGATCGCTGGTACGGCCGCGGCAGTGCCGACAACAAGGGGCAGCACACGATCAACCTGGCCGCGCTGGCGAGCGTGCTCGCCGCGCGCGGCGGCCGGCTCGGCTTCAACGCGAAACTGCTGATCGAGATGGGCGAGGAAACGGGGTCGCCGGGCCTCGACGCACTGTGCCGCCAGGAGCGCAACACGCTCGCGGCCGACGTGCTGATCGCGTCCGACGGGCCGCGCGTCACCGCCGAACGCCCCACCGTGTTCCTCGGCTCGCGCGGCTCCGTCAACTTCAAGCTCAGCCTGCGCGCCCGCGACGGCGGCCATCACTCGGGCAACTGGGGCGGCCTGCTGCGCAACCCGGCGACCGTGCTCGCGAATGCGCTCGCAAGCCTCGTCGACGCGCGCGGCGCGATCCGCGTCGCGGGGCTGCGCCCGCCGCCGATCCCGGCCGCCGTGCGCGCCGCGCTCGCCGACCTGTCCGTCGGTGGCGGCCCCGGCGACCCAGCGCTCGACGCCGACTGGGGTGAGCCGGGCCTCTCTGCCGCCGAGCGCGTGTTCGGCTGGAATACGTTCGAGATCCTCGCGTTCAAGGCCGGTAATCCCGACCATCCGGTCAATGCTATTCCACCCGTCGCGTATGCCCATTGCCAGCTGCGTTTCGTGGTCGGCACCGACTGGGAGGCGCTGCATGCGCACCTGCGCGCGCATCTGGATGCGCACGGCTTCGCCGACATCGAGATCGACGTCGAACGCGGCGCACCGGCGACGCGTCTGCCGCCGGACGATCCGTGGGTCCGCTGGGCCGTCGCGTCGCTCGCGCGCACGACCGGCAAGAAGCCCGCGATCCTGCCGAACCTCGGCGGCACGCTGCCGAACGAAGTGTTCGCCGACACGCTCGGGCTGCCGACCCTGTGGGTGCCGCACTCGTATCCGGCGTGCTCGCAGCACGCGCCCGACGAGCACCTGCTTGCGAGCGTCGTGCGGGAAGGACTGCAGATGATGGCCGGCCTCTTCTGGGATCTCGGCGACGCCGCGCCGCCCGTTCGCCGCGCGGCACCCGCCGCGGCCGGCGCCGCCCTGTAACGCGCTTCGCCCCCTTTCTCGGGACTGCTCACACGATGAATACGACCACCCTGACCTCGCAGGACGCCGCGCGCCCCAGCACCGCGAAGATTCGCCGCATCATCTTCGCCGCGTCGATCGGCAACGCGCTCGAATGGTTCGACCTGATCGTCTACGGCTTCTTCGCGGTGACGATCGCCAAGCTGTTCTTCCCCGCGACGAGCGAGGCGACCTCGCTGCTGCTCACGCTCGGCACGTTCGGGCTGTCCTACCTGATCCGGCCGATCGGCGGCTTCGTGCTCGGCGCCTACGCGGACCGCGCGGGCCGCAAGGCGTCGCTGCTGCTGTCGATCGCGATGATGATGGCCGGCACGCTGCTGATCGCGCTGATGCCGACCTATGCGTCGATCGGCATCCTCGCGCCGCTCGGGATCATGCTGTCGCGGCTGATGCAGGGTTTTTCCGCCGGCGGCGAATTCGCGAGCTCGACCGCGTTCCTCGTCGAACACGCGCCGCAGCGGCGCGGCTTCATGTCGAGCTGGCAGTTCGCGAGCCAGGGTCTCGCGACGCTGCTCGCATCGGGCTTCGGTGCACTGCTGACGTCGACGCTGAGCACCGCGCAACTCGAAAGCTGGGGCTGGCGCGTGCCGTTCCTGTTCGGCCTCGCGATCGGCCCGGTCGGGCTCTACATCCGCCGCTACGTCGACGAAGGCATCGAGTTCAAGACGCAGGCGCGCTCGGAAGCGCCCTTGCGCGAACTGTTCGCGGACCAGAAGATGCGCGTGCTGCTGTCGATCGGCGTGCTCGTGATCTCGACCGCGATCAACTACATGGTGCTGTACATGCCGACGTACGCGATCAAGCAGCTCGGGCTGCCGGCATCGACGGGCTTCGCGGCGACGCTCGCGACCGGTTTCGTGCTGACGCTCGTCACGCCGCTCGTCGGCCACCTGTCCGATCGCACCGGACGGATCCGCGTGATGGCGGCAGCCGCCGTGCTGATGCTCGTCACCGTCTGGCCGACGTTCGCGTGGCTCACGCATCACGCGTCGTTCGCGACGATGCTCGCCGCGCTGATCTGGATCGGCCTGCTGAAGGCGACGTACTGCGGCGCGCTGCCGGCGCTGATGGCCGAGCTGTTTCCGTCGCAGACCCGTGCGACCGGTCTCGCCGTCAGCTACAACACGGGCGTCACGCTGTTCGGCGGCTTCGCGCCGTTCGTGATCACGTGGCTGATCAGCGCGACCGGCAACCGGCTGTCGCCGGCGCTGTACCTGATCGGTTGCGCCGTGTTGAGTCTCATCGCTCTGCTGGTCGCGCGCACGCGGCTCGGGATGCGCTGACCGCGCTCGCGAACAAAACGACGGCGCGGCATCCGTGCCGCGCGCCATTTACCGTGACGTCTACGGCGCCGGATTCGGCTGCAGCTCGTGCAGCGCGTCGATCTCGGCGAGGATCTCGTCGGACAGCTTCACGCCGATGCTGCCGATGTTCTCCTTCAGTTGCGCGAGCGATGTCGCCCCGACCAGGTTGCTGCGCACGAACGGCCGGCTGTTGACGAACGCGAGCGCGAGCTGCGCAGGCGACAGCCCGTGGCGCTGCGCAAGCGCGACGTAGCGTGACGTCGCTTCGACCGCCTGCGGCTTGCTGTAACGCTGGAAGCGCTCGAACAGCGTGATGCGCGCGCCGGCCGGACGCGCGCCGTTCTCGTACTTGCCGGACAGCCAGCCGAACGCGAGCGGCGAATACGCGAGCAGGCCGATGCCGTCGCGATGCGTGAATTCGGACAGGCCGTTCTCGAACGTGCGGTTCAGCAGGCTGTACGGATTCTGGATGCTCGCGATGCGCGGCAGCCCGAGCTTCTCGGCCGCGCGCAGGAACTGCGCGACGCCCCACGGCGTTTCGTTCGACACGCCGATCGCGCGGATCTTGCCGGCCTTCACGAATTCCGCGAGCACGCCGAGCGTTTCCTCGATCGGCACCGTATACGCGTCGTCGACCCACGGATACGCGGGGCGGCCGAACGTCGTCGTGCTGCGATCGGGCCAATGCAGCTGGTACAGGTCGACATAATCGGTCTGCAGGCGCTTGAGGCTGCCGTCGAGCGCCTCCGTCAGGTTCTTGCGGTCGAACTGGTTGCCTTCGCCGCGAATATGGCGCGGATTGTGCGGCTGTCGCGCCGGGCCCGCGATCTTCGTCGCGAGCACGATGCGGTCGCGCTGCGCACGATGCCGCGCGAGCCAGGTGCCGATGTACTGCTCGGTGCGGCCCTGGGTATCGGGCTTCGGGGGAACCGGATACATTTCCGCGGCATCGATCAGCGTGACGCCCTGCCCGAGCGCGTAATCGATCTGCTCGTGCGCGTCGCGCTCCGAATTCTGCTCGCCCCACGTCATCGTGCCGAGACCGATCAGGCTGACCTCGATGCCCGAATCGCCGAGTGTGCGGTATTCCATGCTGTTCCTGTCGCGTCAGTGGAAAGCAGAAACGCTATCACACTGAAGCGAATGCTTCAGATGGCCGATGCGTTCACTTACAGGCGGCCTTCGATGTGCGTTCAGCCCTCGCCGATACGGATACGGCCGCCTTCGCGCGCGTCGTCCGGTGGATGGCGCCGGGCGTAACGACACCACGCCACCCGTTACTGCGGCCGCTGAATGAAGCAGGTCGCCGATGCATGCGCGACGATCTTGTCGTCCGGCGTTTTCAGCGTGCCTTCGGCGACGCCCAGCGAACGCGACAGGTGAATCACGCGCCCTTCGGCGATCAGGTCGACGTCGCGCGGCACGGGACGCAGCATCTTCACGTGCAGGTCGACCGTGCCGTAGCCGACGCCCGCGTCGAGCATCGAATGCACCGCGCAGCCCGTGACCGAGTCGAGCACCGTCGCGGCGAATCCGCCGTGCACGCCGCCGAGCGGATTCAGGTGCCGGCCGTCCGCCCGCGCGGAAAACTTCACGTAACCGAGCTCGACGCCCAGCGGCCGCATCGGCATCGTCTCCGAGATCGACGCGAGCGGCACGTCGCCTGCCGCCGCCGCGCGCAGCAGTTCGAGACCGGACAGGGAAAGCGGATTCATCGGGTTGTCTCCTGATTGAACGCGCGTCGCCGCGCGAGTAAGTTCCAAATTGGAACTGATTATTGACAAGCGCGCCAGGCTTGTCAATGCAGCCGGCGCCCGGTGCAACCGAAGCTCAGTTCTATAATCGAACCCGCTCCTTCGCTGAACTGCCGCACGAGACTCGATCATGAAATGGGATGACATCGGTACGCTGAACTGCTCGGTCGCGCGCACGCTTGCCGTGCTCGGCGATCGCTGGACCATGCTGATCCTGCGCAACGCCTTTCTCGGCTGCCGCCGCTTCGATGCATTCCAGACGCAGCTGGGCCTCACGCGTCACGTACTGGCCGAGCGGCTCGCGCGCCTCGTCGACGAAGGCGTACTGGTCAAGCGCGCGTATCAGGAACGCCCGCCGCGCTTCGAATACCGGTTGACCGAAAAAGGCCTCGACCTGTACCCGGCCCTGCTCGCGCTGATGACCTGGGGCGATCGCTGGAAGGACGACGGCCAGGGGCCGCCGGTGCAGTTGCGCCATCGCACCTGTGGCCAGCTGATGCATGCGGTCGCGGTGTGCTCGGCGTGCGGTGAGCCGCTCGCCCCGCGCCACGTGCAGCCGGAACCCGGGCCCGGCTGGGTCGCGCACGAGGTGGCCGGAACGCACGATGCCTGACGCGTCGCGCTGAGCGCCGGTCGTACGCACATGGGTACGCCCATGACAGCGCGGCGCGGCCATCATGCGTGCGCGTGTTGCATGCGTCTTCGCTCGACGCGCATCGTTCGTGTTGCCGCGCCCTGTCTGCCGTTCCCGTCTCGTCGATCGCACGCCGCATTGCCCCTGCGCCCGCACGTGCGTGCCGTTCGTCACGCAGGGACCGTGCCGTCTGCGCACATGCGCGCACCGCGTCGACTTCCGTCACCCGGCACGACCGCCGAGCCGATGCAGGCGCCGCGCGGCATGATGAACATCACCACGTCGGGCGCTGCAGACAGCCATCCAGCTGTCGTCCATTCGCATCCGGGCGTGACCGCGCCGCCGTGTCTGCGTTACACTCACGGCCCGCTGTCTCAAAAAAGATTCGCTGTCCAAGATGTTGTCGCGCAAACGCCTCGCCGCCGCCTGCCTCGCTGCTTCCCTCATCGCCACACCCTTCGCCGCCTTCGGCAAGACGCACAATGAATCGCTGCTGCAGCAGGCGTTCGACTTCATCGCGCAACTGCTGCCGACCCCGACCCATGAAGCGCCCGCCACGCAGTCCGTCGAATCGGCGTTCTCGCCCGATGGCGGTGCGGAGGCGCTCGTGCTGAAGGCAATCGGCGCCGCGCGCACCTCGATTCGCGTGGCCGCCTACTCGTTCACGTCGCCGCCCGTCACGCGCGCGCTGCTCGCCGCGAAGCGACGCGGCGTGAATGTCGCGGTCGTCGTGGACGACAAGGGCAATCGCGCGAAGAGCAGCAAGCAGGCGCTGAACCTGCTCGTCAACGCGGGCATTCCGACGCGCACGATCGACGCCTATGCGATCCACCACGACAAGTACCTCGTGATCGATGCCGAACATGTCGAGACGGGCTCGTTCAACTACAGCGCTTCGGCAGCCAGCCGCAATTCCGAAAACGTCGTCGTGGTCTGGAACAATCCGCAACTCGCGTCGCGCTACCTCGCGCATTGGCAAAGCCGCTTCGACCAGGGCACGCCGTACCGCTCGTCGTACTGACGCTTCGCCGCACGCGATCGCGGGCGCCGTTCGCGTGTGGCGCGGCCGACGCGCGTCGGCGTCGCACATCCGCGTCGTGATGTCGTCAATGATCGGCGCACATTGCATGGCGATCAACCTGGCCGAATGGCCTGCACACCGGACATGACGGCGCCGCGATCACTGGAATCAGTTGAAATCAGTGGATGTCGGGCGAGCGCTCGGCGATCTGCGTGGCCGCGACGCACCGGCCGGCATGCGCACGCGCATCGCTTGCCGAAGGCTTCGGCCGATCGCGCGTACCGCCAGGCAACGCGTCGAGTACGCAGTCGGCACTGAAGGTCAACGTGTTCTGGACCATCGGATAGAGCAGATACAGCGCCAACGCGAGATACCCCGCGTACAGAATTCGAACCATGGTGCGTTAGATGAACGATTGATCTTGCCCTGTTTACGGCATCACGTCGGACAGCTTGAGCATTGGGCGTTGAATTGCATGGCCGGCAGCAACGCACGACGCGTGAAGCGTCCGTATCGCATCGACACGGCTACAACGCGTGGTGGCAGCACGATGGAGAATGCGTGATGCTGCTCGACGGGCGCTCGTCGAGCGTTGCGGTATCGACAGAAGCGAAGCACGCCGCCCGGCTTGCGCGAGCGCCGAGCGACACACGATCCCGCGCGGCATCGCGCGGTCGCCGACCGGCTCGGATCGGCCGATCGGCACAGGTACGAATCCGCGGACAAGCGGCGAAGCAACGCCGCCGGCATCTGAACGCGGACGAGCCGCGCGCCGATACGCGCGGCCAAGAGCCACGTTCAGTCGCGTTCAACCGGATTCGCCCGGCCCGGTCAGGCTCCGCACGGCGGCGCGCTCGCCATCGCTTCCGCGATCTGCTCGGGCGTCAGGTCGCGCTGGTGGGTCGCGATCGACCAGCGATGGCCGAACGGATCCTCCACTTGCCCATAGCGATCGCCCCAGAACATGTCGGCGGCCGGCATCGTGACTGTCGCGCCGGCCGCGACGGCCTGCGCGATCGCCGCATCGGTGTCCGGCACGAACAGGTGCAGGCAGACCGGCGTGCCTTTCAGCGTCTTCGGCCCGAGTGCGCCGTGCTCCGGCATTTCATCCACGAGCATCAGCGTCGAATCGCCGATTGCGAGGCATGCATGCGCGAGCCGGCCGTCCGGGGTCGGCAGGCGGAACCGTTCGGTCGCGTTGAACGCGCGCTTGTAGAAGTCGATGGCTGCGGCGGCGCCGGCGCAGATCAGATGCGGCGTCAGCGTGCGCATCCCTTCCGGGATCGGATTGACGGATGTGGTCATGGGTGTCGCTCCTTCAGTCGGTTGTCGTGTCGGAAATCGGGACGGACGCACGATGCGCACGCCTCCGATGCTACGACGGACGGACTCGACGGAAATCGACACGCCGGACGACATTTTTTTGTTCGCGACAGGTGCCGGAACAGGTTCGGCCCGACAACGCGCGAGCATCAGGCAGGGGGCGACGTCCAATGGGGCGATCGCACATCCGGGCATGGCCTCGTGCGCGATGGCACGGCTCGTGGGAACACGCACCGATCGCCGCTCAGATCTGCGGAAGGTCGCGCAACGTGCGCGACTCGCTCGTCGCATCGATGTCGAGTTCGATCCCCTCCGACGCGTCGCGATACAGCACGCGCTTCAGCCGCGGCCCCACCGCTGTGCCGTCCGCTTCGTCAAATACGGCGCGAACGTCGTTGCCGGCCGCGAGCGCACGTGCCACTTCCGCCACCGACGCCTCGCTCGGCGTCGCCGCCCACGACCGGTCCGCCGGATTGACAGCTGCCCAGCGCACGTGCGTCACACGCGCACTGCGCACATCGATTCGGACACCATTCACCGCGAACATCGACATCGGAATCTCCTTCGAAACGGTTGCGGCCGGGCGAACGCCCGACGATGGAAACCGGCGATGGCGCGACAGCACGCGTTCGATCGCCACCGGACCCGCCGGACGCGCGATCACCCAGGCACGCAGCTTCGGCCAACGCGATTTTCGATGATACATTGGGACGCTTTGCAACCGTCAACAGACAATCGTGCACGGGAGAAACACATGACCGACGCCTGGGGAACCTTCCCTGCCAGAATGGGCGACCATCAGGCCTTCATCAGCTTCAATCACGGCTTCGCGGAAATCGCCGAAAGCGACCCGCGCACGTCGCTGCTCAGCGTGCGCGTCACCCTTGCGCATCCGACGCCCGACGGCCTGCCGAGCGGTGACGAATTCGCCGATCTCACGAAGATCGAGGATCTGCTGGACGCCGCGGTGACCGCGAAAAACGGCGTGCAGGTCGGCCGCATCACGGTCGACGGCAACCAGGATTTCCTGTTCTACGTGCCGTTCGACGAAGCCGCCGCGGGCGAGATCGTCGACTCGCTGGCCGAACAGACGACCTACGCACTTCAGTACGCCTATCAGGACGATCCGGACAAGGAAACGTACTGGCGCACGCTCTACCCGACCGACGACGACTGGCAACTGATGCGCGACATGCGCGTGCTCGAGGCGCTGCGGCAGAAAGGCGACGTGAGCGACGTGAGCCGGCGCGTGATGCACTGGGCCTACTTCCCGGACCCCAGCGACGCGCACCAGTTCGCCGACTGGGCCGAGTCGAAAGGCTATCTGGTCGAATCGGTCGCGCCCACCGAGGACGGCAAATCGGCCGTGCGGTTCGCGCACGAAGGCACGACGGTGCTGGCCGACATCACGCACCATACACTCGAGATCAATCGCGAGGTGCACTCGCTCGGCGGCGAATACGATGGCTGGGAAACCAGCGTCGAGCAGGCAGGCTGATTGCGCTGACACGCGCGTGACGAGCGATCGGACGGTGGCGGCTTCAGGCCCAAAGCATCCCGGCGGCGCGACCGCGTACCGCCGGGCCCCAGGCATCGCCGGCCGCGACCGGCGATCGGCCCCAAGCGATCGCTCACGCACGAGGAATGCGATTCATGCGGATCAGGCGAACGGATGCCGGGACGCGAAACATCGTCTGCCGAACGCCTGTCCGGTTCCGCCGACGCGGCTTGCATGCGTCGTGCGGCCAAAAAGCCCCCGCTCCTGCGCGAGCGAGCGGGGTAACGGTTGACCGGGCCGGGGTAGAACGGTCAACCGGCCAGATTGTCATCGTGGCCCGTGCGACCGTCTGTGCGGCAACTCACCCTTTCAACCGGAAAGCCCGCACGCGCCGGCACCGCACGCGGCACGTCGCGGTCAGCGCGCGACGCCGGCGAGTGGCGCGGCGACCGCGACGATCACCGGGAACAACACGACGGCCCCGATCATCATCACGCCGTCGGCCGCCAGCGTGACCGGCGTCGCGAGCACGCGAACGGCCTTGTCGCCCTTCGTCAGGCGATCGTCGACCTCGATCGTGTAGGTATGGGAAAACGACGACCACGTCTTGCCCTGCTCAAACCCGTCGGCCCGATAGCGCGAACCATTCAGCGCGCCTTCCATGCTCAGCTCGCCTTGACGGGACGTCGTAAAGCCGTCCGCCTGCGCACGCGCCCAATCGTCATCCGTCATGCCGGCACGGGAAAGCACGAGCCGGTATTCGCCCGAGATCTTGCTGCCCTGTGCGACGAATCCATGGAGCGCCGCCTCGATCGACTTCCGGTAGGACGAGGCCAGCACGGCGCCGAGATGCGCGGGCATGTCGAAGATGTAGTGATACTGGTTGCCCAGCACGACGAATTTCTTGCCGTCCTCGCTGACGAGGAATCGATCGACCGTCTCTTCGTATCGGCCGTTTTCGAACAGCATCGCGGTACATCCTGCCAGACCGGTGGCAGCGACGATCGTGCCGGCGGTCAGCAGCGTTCTTCTTTTCATGTTTCGAGTCCGGATTTTTTTGATTTATATCGGCGATTTTTAAATCGCGCCAGTCTCCGGTATCGCGCATGCATCGTCAAAGCAGCGTGATGCGCTTTTCCGTGAATCCGCGCTTTTTCTCCGGATTTTCGTGAAACGACGTTTCACGACCTAACCCACTTTTTCTGGATTTCTGGATGGAGCGGCGCGAACCCGACGCTACGCCGGGCCGTCCGTGAACCATTCCGCAATCATGTCGATCCAGTCGAGATCGCTGGCGATTTCGACGACGACGTCGCTGATGGTTTCTTCGACTGAAGAATCGCTGGCGACCGCACTGGCGGTACCAGCGGCAGCACCTGCTGCGACCGCCTTCGCGGCTGGGATTTCGACGAGCGGCGCGCCCCGCGGGCTGACCAGTTGCTCCAGCCAGTCGACGATACTGGCGCGCGCGTCGTCCTCGTCGGCGAAGTCGTTGCGCTTCAGAAAACGGTCGAACACGACCCACGCGAGCGTCTTGCTTCGGGAAACGGAATCCAGTTGCCATTCGGTCACGGCGACCCGCCCCGTTTCCCGGGTTTCGAGCGTCGCTGTGAAGCGGTAATCGAGATATTCGATCTCAAGTTCAGGCGACATGATTTTCTGCGGCCACTCCGCTCTCTCGGTTCTTATCGATGTGCCGCGCCAGTCCGGTTTCACGCGCCGCGTGAATCTTGTGTGAATTCCGGACCGCGCGTCATGCAGACAGGCAGTATCGCGATATTCTCGCAAGCTGTCGACCGCGACTGAAAATGCATGGCCGCACCCGTCCAGTAACCGAAACCCGTTGCGTGATCGATTCCGTGCCGCATTCTTTCGCGCATGATTGCGCCGGCTCGATTCCGGGTATCCGCGTGCTCCGCGGCCGCAGCCGCAGCCGCAGCCGCAGCCGCGCTGTTACACTCCCGCCACAAAAAACGCTTGCCCCACCCAAGGAAACAATGACAGTCGCTCGGGCACAACATGACGGCGTCGATGTCTGGATCATCCAGCTTCCGGGACACCCCGCCTATGCCTATACACATCTCAAACGGGTATTCGCGTCCGACGACTCGCGGCATCGCGTCGTGACGGTCGACCTGGCGAAGCTGCTCGCGTGCGCAGATCGCGACACGACCGACTATGTGCTGCCGTCGGTTCAATACTGGGCGCCCGGCAAGGCCGCCGGCATCCGCGATTTCCTCGATCCGGCCGAAGCCCGGATTCCCGACATGCCCTTCATCACGTTTCGCGAGACGAGAACGCGGACGCTGCTTGGCCTTCCGGGCCTGTCGAAAGTCGGCATCGCGTCGTTCCGGAACGGTCAGCATCGCGCGCGCTATCTGGCGTTTGCAGGGGCAACGAGCCTGCCTGTCGAGGTGCATGAAACCGAGGCGGATTTGCTCGTGCGGTATTGCGGCGAGTAACGGACGCGCCGCCTCATCTTCAGCGGCATCGGTCGTGCAGCGTGCCACCTTGGGGTTCGGTGCCGGCATCGATCACGTAGATCCGGTCGGCGACCTCCGTGCGGCCGATGAAGCTGGTTTCGACGCCTGCCAACCGCCAGCCGTTGTGCTCGTAGAAGCCAATCGCGCGGACGTTGCCGTCGAGTACCGAAAGATGAACCTTGTCCTCGCCGATATGGCGGGCCCATGCGCGAACGGCTTCGATCATGCGCTTGCCGGTACCGCTTCCGTGATGCGCGGGATGCACATGAAGGCAATCGAGCAGGACGCCGCGCGCCGGATCGACCGGCCTTTCGGCGCTGACGAAACCGACCGGCGCCCCGTCGGACTCGGCGATCAGCACGAGGCCCCACTCCGCTTCGGCGCGGTCGAAATAGTTTCGCCACCGCGTCGCGTGCTCCGTCGGCACCTCATCGGCGAGATAGGCCGCCGGCAGGATATGGCTATAGGCGTTCTGCCAGCTCAGCGTGTGCAAGCGAGCGATGTGTTCCGCGTCGTGTGGTGTCGCGTTGCGCAGCGTGATGGTGCGGTTTTCCGGCATGCGAGGGTCGCTCTCGTTGTGCGATGGAGGCAGGGAAAGTGTAGCAATCGCGATGTTTCAACGGCGGGTTGCACAGGGAGTCGCATGCGGCAGTGCGCGTCATGCCGTGGTCATCGCTTAATGCACCGTGACGCCTGCCGCTTTCTCCAATTCCTCGACAGCAGCGCCGCCAAAAAAATGTCCCGACGCCTTCCGGGGCGTCGGGACCGAACGGCCCTGCAAAGCTAAGGGCACGAGGAATCGATACATTACATGAATGTAAGACTATTAAGCATTGGCGGCTCGTGCCAAGTCATTGGTTTAATCCGCCAATCTGCGAGACGATGAGCGAAGCCGGTCGCCGCTTCGCTTCGCGGGGCTCATGAGCAGCGGCCGCTCGATGGATCGGCCACGCGCGATTGACGTGACTCGGCGCGCAGTCTCGGTATCGAAACGGCTTTCGTCGGCTGACGCGAAATGGATGAACGGCGAGCAGAACGCTCTGGAAATGGCGCGGCTCGAATCGATGCAATCGCATCGAATTTTCCGCACAAAACAAAACAGGCGCCGAAGCGCCTGTTTTGTTTGAGAATTTTGGGGTGGCTGATGGGACTCGAACCCACGACAACAGGAATCACAATCCTGGACTCTACCAACTGAGCTACAGCCACCACTGATACTGCTTTGTTTCTTCGCTGCTTCGTTTCGTGTTCAGCAGCGAAGAACAAGATTATACGAAGACTTTTCCGTCTTGCAAAGCATTTTTTTCAAAAATTTCTTCGGCATCGTTCAGATGCGTGCGCGCCTCGTCGAACACGGCCAGATCGCCGCGCGCGAGCTTCTTGTTGTCGGACAGCACACGACGCCAGCCGCGCGCACCCGCGACGCCACGATAGAGCCCGAGAGCATGCCGCACGATCGCGCCGAGATACGTGCCGCGCTTCAGTTCCGCCGCGCAGTACTCGATCAGTTTCGCCTCGGCCTCTTCGCGCGTCGGCACCGCCGCAGTCGACCCGTAGAAGCGCGCATCGACACCCGCGAGCACATACGGGTTGTGATAAGCCTCGCGGCCGAGCATCACGCCGTCCACGTGCTCGAGATGCTGCGCGACTTCGTCGAGCGTCTTGATCCCGCCGTTGATCACGATCTCCAGCGACGGGAAATCGCGCTTCAGCTGATACGCATAGTCGTACTTGAGCGGCGGGATCTCGCGGTTCTCCTTCGGCGAGAGCCCCTTCAGGATCGCATTGCGCGCGTGCACCACGAACGTTTCGCAGCCGGCCTCCGCCACCGTGCCGACGAAGTCCCGCACGAACGCATAATCCTCGACCGCGTCGACACCGATCCGGTGCTTGACCGTGACCGGCACCGACACCGCATCGCGCATCGCCTTCACGCAGTCGGCAACGAGTTGCGGCTCGTTCATCAGGCACGCGCCGAACGCACCGCGCTGCACGCGCTCGGACGGGCAGCCGCAATTCAGGTTGATCTCGTCGTAGCCCCACTGCTCGCCGAGTTTCGCGGCGCGCGCGAGATCGTCCCGTTCGCTGCCGCCCAGTTGCAGCGCGACCGGCGATTCGTTCGGCGTGAACGCGAGATGCCGCTGGGCGTCGCCGAACAGCAGCGCGCCCGTCGTGATCATTTCCGTATACAGCCACGTGTCGCGCGTCAGCGTGCGATGGAACGACCGGCAATGACGGTCGGTCCAGTCGAGCATCGGGGCCACGGAAACGCGGCGGGGAGGAAGCGAGGACGGTACGGACATGGAATTCGGGGCAGCAAGCGGCGCGGGAAACAACCCGACATTTTACCGCAACGCGACCAAGCCGGCCCGGCAGCCTGACTAGACCGGCCCGCCATCGCCCAGTTCGACGTCGACGGCCCGCCGCGCCTCGTCGAGCACGCGCTCGATCACGCGCCGTTCGGTCAGCAGCATCCCGTCGACTTTCACGAGCCGCCAGTCGATCCGCACGGCCGAACCCTGCAGCACGCGGTAGTGCGCATGCTCGCCGTCCCACACCTGCTCGGTCTTCACCTCGATCTCGTAGCCGCGGTACGGCTCGCTGAAATCGCCGAGATCGCTGCCTCTCGGTTCCATCGCTCGCTCCGTGGCGACACGGCGCCAGGCCGCCGCGGCGGCCGGCGCCGTGTGCTCAATCGTATTCGTTGGACAAAACGGATTTGCCATCGGCGGTCAGGTCGACACGGTCGGCCGCCGCCTGGTAGATCAGCCCTTCGTTCAGCAACGCATAGACGACGTCGTCGAACGCGGCAGGGACCGGCCGGCTGTCGCCGAACTGGTCGATCCACTTCAGCGCCACGATGGCTTCGGGAGAAAGGATGGGGGTCATGCGTTGGCCTCCGGCGTCGGTGTCGTTCCATCCTAGCACTTCGTCCTGACGCCGAATACCGAGGCAAACGCTCGACCATGAAACAGGGGCGCCGCGGACGGCCAGACGGCCCGCCCGCGGCGCCCTGCACCGGAAACGCGCTCAAAGGCGCGCGATCGACACCTCGGTGGATTTCACGAGCGCGACGACTTCCGCGCCGACCTTCAGTTCGAGTTCGTCGACCGAGCGCGTCGTGATCACCGACGTGACGATGCCGAACGGCGTCTCGACGTCGACCTCGGACACCACGGGCCCGCGAATGATCTCCTTCACCTTGCCTTTGAACTGGTTACGCACGTTGATTGCAGTGATGCTCATCGGGTTGATCGCTCCGAAGAAAAAAGTCTGAGAACGGGCGGCCGGTGCCGCCCGGATTTAAACGGCCCAGCGAATCTGCCCGACCGGTCGTACGTGCTCCACCTCAGGCACCGCACCCTGCTCGCCCCCACCCGGCCCGCCGGCGAGTACGCGTTGCAGCACACGGTCTTCCAGCGCCGCGAATGCGGCCGACGCGCGCGCACGCGGCCGGTCGAGCGGAACGGACTGATCGAGGGCGACGCGCCCTTGCTCGATCAACAGGATCCGGTCGCCGAGTGCGACGGCTTCCTGCACGTCGTGCGTGACGAGCAGCGCGGTGAACCGATGCTCGCGCCACAAGCGCTCGATCAGCGCATGCATCTCGATGCGGGTCAGCGCGTCGAGCGCACCGAGCGGCTCGTCGAGCAGCAGCAATTGCGGCCGGTGCACGAGCGCGCGGGCGAGCGCGACGCGCTGCCGCTGGCCGCCCGACAGCTGGGCGGGCCAGTCATTCGCGCGCTCGAGCAGCCCGACTTCGTCGAGCACCGCGCGCGCCTGATCGCGTGCCCCGCGGCCCAGGCCCAGCATCACGTTCTGCAGCACGGTCTTCCACGGCAGCAGTCGCGCATCCTGGTACATGATCCGGGTGTCGAGCGTGCCGCCACCCTCGCCGCGCGTCACGAGCGCACCGCTGCTCGGCGCCTCGAGCCCCGCGACGAGACGCAGCAGCGTGGATTTCCCGCAGCCGCTGCGGCCGACGATCGCGACGAAGCTGCCGCGCGCGATGCCGAGTTCGACGTTGTCGAGCACGGTGCGCGTGCCGAAGCGCTTGCTGACGCCCGACAGCGTCACCGCGTCGTCGGCTGCCGGGCTGCCCGCGCGCCGCCGCGCGAGCGGAACGACGGATGCACCGCCGTCCCGATCGACGATCACCGCATCGCGTGCGTCGTCGTCCGTCACGCGCGCCTGTACCAGTTCGGCCTCGAGGTCTGCGCCGGCGAGCGGGCCGTAGGCGGCCGCCGAAGTCGTCGCATTCATGCCTTTGCTCCTGATTGATAAGCGGGGTGCCAGCGCAGCGTCACGCGCTCGATCCATTTCGCCAGCACATCGGCCAGCTTGCCGAGCACCGCATACAGCAGGATGCCGACCACCACCACATCGGTTTGCAGGAATTCGCGCGCGTTCATCGTCATGTAGCCGATGCCCGATTGCGCGGAGATCGTTTCCGCGACGATCAGCATCACCCACATCAGCCCGAGCGCGAAGCGCACGCCGACGAGAATCGACGGCAATGCGCCGGGCAGGATCACGTCGCGATACAGCGCGAAGCCGCGCACGCCATAGCTCTTCGCCATCTCGATCAGGTTCGCGTCGACCGAGCGGATCCCGTGATACGTGTTGATGTAAACCGGGAAGAACACGCCAAGCGAAACGAGGAACAGCTTCGCCTTCTCGTCGATGCCGAACCACAGGATCACGAGCGGAATCATCGCGAGCGCGGGGATGTTGCGGATCATCTGGATCGTCGAATCGAGCGCGACCTCCGCCGCTTTCGACAGGCCGGTCGCGAGCCCGAGCGCGAGACCCACGCCGCCGCCGATCGCGAAGCCGAACAGCGCGCGCCAGGTACTGACCTTCACGTTCGCCCACATCTCGCCCGACGTCACGAGCGACCACGCGGCACGCACGACCGCCAGCGGCTCGGGCAGCACGCGGGTCGACAGCCAGCCGACGCGCGCGCCGACCTCCCATGCGGCCAGCAGCGCGAGCGGCACGAGCCACGGCGCGATGCCGCGCCAGGCGCGGGCGGCCACGGCGGCGCCCGTCGTCGACGTTTTCGTTGTCATCGCAGGCCTCCTTCGTTCAGCTCTGGCTCGCCTTCGGCAGATAGTTGTTGCCGACGATCTCGCCGAACGGCCCCGACAGCGGGCCGGACGGACGCGCCGCGCCCTTGCCCTTGATCAGCGGGAACACGAGCTCGGCGAAGCGGTACGACTCCTCGAGGTGCGGATAGCCGGACAGGATGAACGTCTCGATGCCGAGATCCGCGTATTCGCGCATGCGTTCCGCGACCTGCTCGGGGTTGCCGACGAGCGCGGTACCCGCGCCGCCGCGCACGAGACCGACACCGGCCCACAGGTTCGGATACACCTCGAGCGCCTCGCGGCCGCCGCGCTTGCCACCGTGCAGCGCGGCCATCCGGCGCTGGCCTTCCGAATCCATGTTCGCGAATGCCTGCTGCGCGCGGGCGATCGTCTCGTCGTCGAGACGGCTGATCAGGCGGTCGGCATCGCGCCACGCCTCGTCCTCGGTCTCGCGCACGATCACGTGCAGGCGGATGCCGAACTTGATCTTGCGGCCACGCGCCTCGGCGCGGGCGCGGATGTCTGCGATCTTCTTCGCGACGGCCTCGGGCGGCTCGCCCCAGGTCAGGTAGGTGTCGATGTGATCCGCGGCGATCGCGTGCGCGGCCGGCGACGATCCGCCGAACCACAGCGGCGGATGCGGGCGCTGCACGGGCGGATACAGCGCCTTGCCGCCCTTCGACTGAAGGTGCTTGCCGATGTAGTCGAAGCCGCCGTTATCGTGCGAGGCGGACAGCAGTCCGCGCCAGATGTTCAGGAAGTCGTCGGTGATCTCGTAGCGCGTATCGTGATCCGCGAACAGCCCGTCGCCTTCGAGTTCGGCGGCGTCGCCGCCCGTCACGACGTTGATCAGCAGGCGGCCGCCCGACAGGCGGTCGAACGTCGCGGCCATCCGCGCCGCGAGACCGGGCGATGCGATGCCGGGACGCACGGCGACCAGGAACTTCAGACGCTGCGTCGCCGGAATCAGGCTCGACGCAACGACCCACGCATCCTCGCAGGAACGGCCGGTCGGCAGCAGCACGCCTTCGTAGCCGAGCGTGTCGGCCGCGACGGCGATCTGCTTGAAATAGTCGTAATCCGCGGCGCGCGCGCCTTCGGCGGTGCCGAGATAACGGCTGTCGCCGTGCGTGGGAATAAACCAGAAAACATTCATCTGCTGCTCCTGCTTGACTGTCCTTGCCGGAATCTGGATAAAACGAAGCCCTGCTCGCGTCGCGAATCAGCGACGCATGCATGGTGTGCATTCGAATCGGGATGGCTCGCCGGTCAGGCCGTGCCGCGGACGAGTACGCGATTGCACGGCTGTTTCTGGGAAATCAGTCTATGGATCGGTGCAGGGCTTTGGAACGATTTTTTTGAGCTTAGGTTTTCCGCTTTCGTGATTAGCGCGACGCTCCAGCGAATATCGCATCGGCCGGGCCCTATAATGACGCACCTATCCGAACAACTTCGCGCGGACGGCCCCGGCCGGCCGCGCCTGCAATACGCTCACCGATGCAGAAAGTCATCCTGCCGTTCCTGTCCGGCTTCCTGGCCGCCCTCTTCTTTCGCGAAGCGACGCTCGCGCTCCTGCATACGGCCGACCTGATCGCCGCAGCCGGATTCTCCACGCAACCTTTCGCGCCGCTCGGCATTCCTGAATTTGTCGCGAACGCGCTGATCAGCGCGTGCTGCGCGATCCCGATGGCGTGGCTGCTGCGCGTGTCGCCGGAGCGCGAAGCGCCGTGGATCGGCGCGCTGGTGTTCGGCGGCATCGTGCTGACGGCCGCCCGTGTGTTCGCGATCGATCCGCTGCGCGGGATCTGGCCGTCGGGCAACATGATGCCGGTGCTCGCCGCCGGTTTCGCGGCAAACGCGGTGTGGGGTTTCGGTGCGCTGGTGTTCATGCGCGCGTTCATGTCGGACGACGCCGGCGACGAATGACGCACGGCTTGCGGCGAGGCCCCGGCCCTGCCGCCGAGCCGGATCGGCATCCGCAAACGGAAAGGCCGCCTGCACATGCAAGCGGCCTTTTTGCTTTTCGCTTCGATACCGCGCGCGTCAGTCCTTCAGGTTGCGCAGCGGATGCGTGTCAGGCGTCCACGGGCTGTCGAACATCGCGAGCACGTCGGCCCGGTCGATATCGGCCGTCGACTTGAAACGCCAGACCGGCTGTTGATCCTTGTCGACGATCAGCGCGCGCACGCCTTCGATCACGTCGCCGTGCGCGAACGTCGAACGCGTGAGGTCGAGATCGCGCCGCAGGCAATCAGCCATCGTCGCGCCGCGCGCGCGCTCGACGACTTCGAGCGACACGGCCATCGACAGCGGCGACAACTGGCTGCGCATCGCGTGGGTCGCCTTCTCGACCCATCCGTCGATGGCCGCGCAATCCTGCTCGGCGTCGAGCGACGCCAGGATCGCGCCGATATCGGGCTGCGCGAAATGCCGGTCGATCCCGGCGCGCGCGTCGGCCAGCGCCGACGTGTCGGGCGTCGGCACGACCTTGTGCGCGGCAGCTGCGTCGGCCACGCATGCGACGGCCTGCGCGCCGCTGTCGATCCGCGCGCCGTGCAGCGTATCGAGCAGCGCCGGCAGCGCGGCGTCAGGCAGGTATACGTCGGCGAGCTGCGCATACAGTGCGCCGGCCGCGTCGAGCGTCGCGCCGGTCACCGCGAGATAGCGGCCGAGCGCGCCCGGCGTGCGCGCGAGGAACCAGCTCATTCCGACGTCCGGGAACAGGCCGATGCGCGTTTCGGGCATCGCCATCTTCGTCGAATCGGTGACCACACGCAGGCCGCCCGTATGTCGCGCCGCCTGCGAAATGCCCATGCCGCCGCCCATCACGACGCCGTGCATCAACGCGATGTACGGTTTCGGATAGGTGAAGATCGTATGGTTGAGCGTGTATTCCTCGATGAAGAACGTGTCGACCGCATCGCGATCGCCGCGCTGCCACGCATCGTGGAAGAAGCGCACGTCGCCGCCCGCGCAGAACGCGCGCGGATGCGGGCTGTGCACGACGACGGCCGTCACCTCCGCGTCGTCGCGCCATGCATCGAGCGCCTGCTGCATCAGTCGGATCATCCCCACCGACAGCGCATTCAGCGCCTTCGGCCGGTTCAGTTCGAGATAGCCGATGCGGTTCGCGACATACGCGCGCACGTCGGGCTGGGCGGCTTCGGCGGAAGCGGCAGTGGAATCGGTCATGTGAGCCATCCGGCGTATCGCGGGCGCACGCTCAGTGCGCCTGCATCTTCGAGAACAGGTTCAGCACCACGACGCCCGAGACGATCAGCCCGAGGCCGATCACGGCCGGCAGGTCCGGCACCTGGCGATAGAGCAGCATCGCGACGAGCGTGATCAGCACGATGCCGGCCCCCGACCACACCGCATAGATGATGCCGACGGGCATCGTGCGCAGCGTGAGCGACAGACAGTAGAACGCGATGCCGTAACCGGCCACGACGAGCGCCGACGGCCAGAAGCGCGTGAAGCCGTCCGCCGCGCGCAGCGCGGACGTGCCGACCACTTCCGCGACGATCGCGATCGCGAGCCATGCGTAACCCGGAATCTGCATCGCTCAGCTCCTTGCAAGTGCCAGCACGGCATAGTCCTGCCCGAGCTCGGCGCACAGGGCTTCGACAACGAACTCGTGATCCGCGCGCTGCGGCAGCCCCGATGCGGTGATCGAGCCGATCACGCCGGCCCCCGCGACGGTCAGCGGAAACGCGCCGCCGTGCGGCGAATAGTCGGAGATCGGCAGCCCGTGCTTGTCGGCGAGCGTGGCGCCGGCCTGCTGCATGCGCAGGCCGATCGCATACGAACTGCGGCGGAAGTGCGCGACGACGTTGCGCTTGCGGCGTACCCAGTCGGCGTTGTCGGGCGTCGCGCCGGCGAGCGCCGCATAGAACAGCGGCTGGCCGAACGTGACGATGTCGATCGCGATCGCATGGCCGCGCGACGTCGCGAGCGCATGCATCCGGTTGCCGAGCGCCCAGGCACGAGCCGGGTCGAAATGGGGAAACACGAGCGCCTGTTCCTGCGCGCCGATCGATTGCAGATCGTGAGCGATGTCCATGAATCCGTGGATGCAGTAGTGAGTGTTGCAACGGCACCGACGCGATCGCGCGCGACTCTCCGCTGCAGGCGTGAACGACACAAGCAAACCGCTCGATTCTAGCGCACGCGCCTGCCGTACCGGCCCTGCCGGCGTCCCGCCGGCGACTGAAACGCGATTATCAGAAAGTGCTTGCAAGCATTCTGGTTAGCCCATATAATTCATTTCTTCGACGGACGCGGGGTGGAGCAGTCTGGCAGCTCGTCGGGCTCATAACCCGAAGGTCGTAGGTTCAAATCCTACCCCCGCAACCAACGTCCCGATTCATGCAAAAAGCCCGGCTCCACGCCGGGCTTTTTGTTTTCCGGCGCGCGATTGCGCGCCTCGCACGTTGCGCTTCGCGCCGCACGCCGCGCACATGCGCTCGCGTTCGAGAATGCCCCGCCCCGGTGATACACTCGCATCACCTCGTCCCTTCCACTCGACATGAAATTCTGCTCCGTCTGCGGTCACGAAGTCATCGCGCGCATTCCTCCGGGCGACAACCGCGAGCGCTTCATTTGCGATCACTGCGGCACGATCCATTATCAGAATCCGCGCAACGTGGTCGGCACGGTGCCGGTCTGGGGCGATCAGGTGCTGCTGTGCCGCCGTGCGATCGAACCGCGCTACGGTTTCTGGACGCTGCCGGCAGGCTTCATGGAAATGGGCGAGACGACGGCCGAGGCCGCCGCGCGCGAAACGCTCGAGGAAGCCGGCGCACGCGTCGAGGTTCAGAACCTGTTCACGCTGCTCAACGTGCCGCACGTGCACCAGGTCCATTTGTTCTATCTGGCGCGGCTCGTCGATCCGGCTTACGAGGCCGGCGAGGAAAGCCTCGAAGTCAAGCTGTTCGACGAAGCCGACATTCCGTGGGACGAGATCGCGTTCCCGACCGTCAGCCAGACGCTGCGTTTCTTCTTCGCCGATCGCGCCGCCGGCGACTACGGCGTCCATACCGGCGATATCTTCCGCTCGCTGCGCAACGGCTGAGCCCGCGCCCCATGGTCCCCTGGCTCGGCCCGGACGATCCATTCCCGCCCGTCGAACGCGCGCTCGGCTCCGCGACCGGCGCGCCGGGGCTGCTCGCCGCGAGCGCCGACCTGCTGCCGTCCCGCCTGATCGAGGCCTACCTGCGCGGCATCTTCCCGTGGTATTCGGACGGCCAGCCCGTGCTGTGGTGGAGCCCCGACCCGCGGATGATCCTCGCGCCGGCCGAATTCAAGGTGTCCCCGTCGCTGCGCAAGACGCTCAAGCGCGTGCTGCGCGACTCCGCGTGGGAAGTGCGCGTCGACCATGACTTTCCGGGCGTGATGCGCGCGTGCGCGCAAGCGCCGCGCCGCGGGCAGCGCGGTACCTGGATCACGGCCGAGATCATCGACGCGTATTCGTCGCTCTACCGTTCCGGCAACGCGCACAGCATCGAGGCGTGGCACGACGGGCGACGCGTGGGCGGCCTCTACGGCGTCGCGTTCGGGCGGATGTTTTTCGGCGAATCGATGTATGCGGATGTCACCGATGCCTCGAAGATCGCTCTGGCGACGCTCGTCGCCCACCTTCGCGAGCAGGGGCTGGAGATGATAGACTGCCAGCAGAATACGTCGCATCTAGCGTCGCTCGGTGGCCGCGAGATCGCACGCAAGGCCTTTGTCGCTCACGTGCGCCGCGCGGTAGCCGAACCGCCGATTCCGTGGCAGTTCGACAAGCGTGTGCTCGCCATGCTGACGAGCCCTGCCGAACCGGCCGCCCCCTCCGGGATCGAGCGCTAGCGCGGCACTCCCTCCCTGCATCGAGAGCTGCCCATGACTCACCCGACTGAGCTGCCGCTTTCACCGCTTTCGGCGCTGCAATTCTATGCAACGGCGCCCTATCCGTGCAGCTATCTGGACGGCCGCGTCGCGCGCTCGCAAGTCGCGACGCCGAGCCACCTGATCAATTCCGACATCTATACCGAGCTCGTGAAGGCCGGCTTCCGGCGCTCGGGCGTGTTCACCTATCGCCCGTACTGCGACGGCTGCCGTGCCTGCGTGCCGGTGCGCGTGCCGGTCGGCGCGTTCACGCCGTCGCGCACCCAGCGCCGGATGTGGAAGCGGCACCGCGCGCTCGTCGCGACGGTCTCGCCGCTGCACTACGACGAGGAGCACTACGCGCTCTACATGCGCTACCAGTCGGCGCGCCACGCGGGCGGCGGCATGGATCGCGACAGCCGCGACCAGTACGAGCAGTTCCTGCTGCAGAGCCGGATCAATTCGCGCCTCGTCGAATTCCGCGACCTCGACGCGCCGGGCGGCGAGCCCGGCAAGCTGCGCATGGTCAGCATGATCGACATCCTCGGCGACGGACTGTCGTCGGTCTATACGTTCTTCGAGCCGGACGAGCAGCATACGAGCTACGGCACGTACAACATCCTGTGGCAGATCGAGCAGGCGAAGAGCCTCGGCCTGCCGTACGTGTATCTCGGCTACTGGATCCGCGAGAGCCCGAAGATGGCCTACAAGGCCAACTTCCATCCGCTCGAAGGGTTGCTCGACGGCCGCTGGAAGATACTCGATCCGGATCGCATCGACCTGCCGCCGGTCGACGCGGCACTCGCCCGTGCGCCGCTGCCGGGCGGACATTCCGGGTCGGGCTGACGGGCCATCCCGCGGCGCGGCGGCGCGCCTGCAACGGGCACCCTGCGGCCCTTGCACGCGTTGCCGCGCGGCACAAGCGGTGCCACCGGCCGCGCATGCGAAGCGAAGCCCGCCCTTGCCGCGCAACTCCCGGTAAAATAGCGGGTTGTCATTCATTCCGGCCGTCCGCCCAATTCCCGTGTTCAGTTCCCTCTATCCGCTGGCCCGCGCATCCCTGTTCAAGATGGATGCGGAAGACGCTCACCACCTCACGCTGCGCGCGCTCGGCGCGGCCGGCCGCACGGGCCTCGCCTGCGCGCTGTCGGCCCGCGTGCCCGATGCGCCGCGCACCGTGATGGGACTCACGTTCCGCAACCCGGTCGGCCTCGCCGCCGGCCTCGACAAGGACGGCGCGGCCATCGACGGCCTCGCGGCGCTCGGCTTCGGCTTCATCGAGGTCGGCACGGTCACGCCGCGCCCGCAGCCGGGCAATCCGCGCCCGCGGATGTTCCGCCTGCCGCAGGCGGAAGCGCTGATCAACCGGATGGGCTTCAACAACCACGGCGTCGATCAGTTCGTGAAGAACGTCCAGGCGGCCCGCTATCGCGGCATCCTCGGCCTGAACATCGGCAAGAACGCCGACACGCCGATCGAACGCGCCGCGGAAGACTATCTCTACTGCCTCGAGCGCGTGTATCCGTTCGCAAGCTACGTGACGATCAACATTTCGTCGCCGAACACGAAGAACCTGCGCCAGCTGCAGGGCGCGGGCGAACTCGACGCGCTGCTCGCGGCGCTGAAGGACAAGCAGCAACGCCTCGCCGACCTGCACGGCAAGCTCGTGCCGCTCGCGCTGAAGATCGCGCCCGATCTCGACGACGAACAGGTCAAGGAAATCGCCGACACGCTGCTGCGCCACAAGATCGAGGCGGTCATCGCCACCAACACGACGCTGTCGCGTGCGGCCGTGCAGGGCCTGCCGCACGCCGACGAAGCCGGCGGCCTGTCGGGCCGTCCGGTGTTCGATGCGTCCAACGAAGTGATCCGCAAACTGCATGCCGAAGTCGGCAGCGCGGTGCCGATCATCGGCGTCGGCGGCATCTTCTCGGGCGAGGACGCGCGCGCGAAGCTCGCGGCCGGCGCGTCGCTCGTCCAGCTGTACACGGGCTTCATCTATCGCGGCCCCGCGCTCGTCGCCGAGTGCGTGAAGGCGATCGCGCGTGACCGCGCCGTGTAATATAGCCATAAACAAACGATATTTAATGGCCGATTGTATTTTTGCTATGATCGACCCCACAGTCAGAATCAAGCGCCCCGCTGGGGCAAGGAAGCTCACACGATGAAAATTTCGCTGCTGAAGAAGCTGCTGGTCGCCGGCCTGATCGGCACGTCGTTCGCCGCCGCCACCGCGCAGGCGGCCGACCTCCTCGACCAGGTGAAACAACGCGGCACGCTGCGCGTCGGCCTCGAAGGCACGTTCCCGCCGTTCAACTCGAAGAACCCGCAAGGCGAACTCGTCGGCTTCGACGTCGACATCGCGAATGCCGTCGCCGCGAAGCTCGGCGTGAAGGCCGAGTTCGTCACGACCGAATGGAGCGGCATCATCGCGGGCCTGCAGGCCGGCAAGTTCGACGTGATCGCCAACCAGGTCGGCATCACCGACAAGCGCAAGGAAACGCTCGACTTCTCGCCCGCGTACACCTATTCGTCCGCCCAGCTGATCCAGCGCAAGGACGACACGCGCCAGTTCAAGTCGCTCGACGACCTGAAGGGCAAGAAGCTCGGCGTCGCGCTCGGCACGAACTACATGGACATGGCGAAGTCGGTGCCCGGCATCGACGTGAAGACCTACCCGGGCGCGCCCGAGTACCTGCGCGACCTCGCGGCCGGCCGTCTCGATGCGGCGCTCAACGACCGCCTGATGCTCGCGTACCTGACGAAGAACTCGCAACTGCCGCTGCGCCCGGGCGCGAACGTCGGCTCGGCGAATCCGTCGGGGATCCCGTTCAAGAAGGGCAACCCGAAGTTCCAGAAGGCGATCGACGACGCGATGGCGCAACTCGAGGCCGACGGCACGTTCACGAAGATCTCGGACAAGTGGTTCGGCATCGACGTGACGAAGCCGGTCAAGTAAGCACGCCTCTGCTTACCGCCTGACGGCGGGCCGGAAAGGGCGGCATCCGAAGCGATGCCGCCCTTTGTTTTATCGGTCCGGTTTATGATTGCGCTTTCGCGCACGCATTCGATTCGTATTCCATGTCGACAACGTCCCTGCTCGTCCAATCGCTGCCGGTGCTCGCCCAGGGTGCCGTACTGACCGTCAAGTTCGCCGTGCTGTCGATGGTGTTCGGCCTGCTCGGCGCCGTCGTGCTCGCGATGATGGGCATCCGGCAAAGCGAACCGCTCGACGGCTTCGAACGCATCTGGGTCAACGCGCTCGCGGGGCTCGCGCGCGCCTACGTGAGCCTGATGCGCGGCACGCCGCTGCTCGTGCAGATCTTCGTCATCTATTACGGACTGCCGAGCCTCGGCATCTCGCTCGACCCGACACCGGCCGGCGTGATCGCGCTCTCCGCGAATGTCGCCGCTTACATGTCCGAAAGCATGCGCGGCGCGATCAACGGAATCGCGCGCGGCCAATGGCTGGCCGCCTACAGCCTCGGGCTGTCGTGGGGGCAGACGCTGCGCTACGTGATCGGCCCGCAGGCGCTGCGCATCGCGGTGCCGAGCCTGTCGAACAGCCTGATCAGCCTGATCAAGGACACGTCGCTCGTGTCCGTCATCACCGTGACCGAACTGCTGCGCAGCGCGCAGGAAGTGATCGCGGCGACCTACCAGCCGTTGCCGCTGTACCTGGCCGCCGCCGCGATCTACTGGGTGCTGTGCCAGATCCTCGAATGGGTCCAGCGCTGGTACGAAAAGCGCCTGTCGCTGCCCGCGCGGCACTGAGCATGTCGCCTCTCGCGCCGGGCCGCGGATGCGCGCCCGGCCCCCGCCTTCCCGCCTACTCGCCCGAATAGCGCACGCCGAGCGCCGCGCGTGCGGCATCGGTCATCGCGATCATGCGCCGCGAATGGTCGTGCGTCATGATCGGGCTCTCGAGTTCGCCCGCGCGCAGCAGGTCGCAGAAATGCGCGGTCTCGTAGTTCAGGCCGCCGCCGTCGACCGGCGCGTCGAGTTCGACCGTGCGCCCGTCCGCATAGCGGATCGTCGCCCGCGCGGGGTTCCACCACTTTTCGTGAATCGTCACGTGCCCGCCTGCTGCAGCGATCAGCGCATCGCCGCGTCCCATCACGTCGAGCCCGCAAAAGAGCTGCGCAATGCCGCCGTTCGCGTGACGGCTGTTCAGGCTCGCGAACACGTCGACACCCGTCGCGCCGATGCGGCCGAGCGTCTGCACGTCGACTGCCGCGCCGAGCCAGTCGACCGCGAGAAACGCTTCGTAGATCCCGATGTCGAGCAGCGCGCCGCCGGCGCGGTCGAGCCGATAGACGGAATGATCGTCCGGCACCGACGACGACGCGCAGCCCGCGCGCACGAGCCTGATCTCGCCGATCGGATCGTCATGCAGATGCGCGCGCAACTGACGATACAACGGAAAGAACGGCGGCTTCATCGCTTCCATGAAGAGCCGTCCGGCAGCGTGTGCCGCATCCAGCACGGCATCGAGCTGCGTCGCGTTCAGCGTCGCGGGTTTTTCGCACAGCACGGCCTTGCCGGCGGCGAGCGCCGCTTGCGCGTAGTGCGCGTGACTGTCGTGGAGGGTCGCGATATAGATCGCGTCGATGTCGCTCGCGAGGAGCGCGTCGAGGCTGGCGGCAGGCTTGCCGCCGCAGCTGTCGCAGAAAGCGGTTGCCGCATCGGCGCGGCGGGCCCACACGCCGGCGAGCGTGGCACCCGGCACGTGCGCGAGGCTTTGCGCGAAACGGCGTGCGATGCTGCCTGCGCCGACGATGCCGAAGCGCACCGGGCGGTTGTCGAATTCGTTCATCCGGATCTTCCGTGTCGGTCGTATGACGGTGGCCGGCACGCTGCCGGTCGGCCGTCATGATAAACGGCTCGCCGGCACAGGGATAAGCGACCCGCGCCGATTCAAGCGCGCACGGGCACGTCGACGGAGAAATCGCGCGAGATCTCGTCGGCGCTGAAATCGATCAGGGCAAGCGACGCCGCCTCGGCTTCGCGCGGATCGCGGCGTTCGATCGCATCGACGACGCGCGCATGCGCCTTCACCGCGATGTCGTGCGCACCGTCCTTCTGCGCGACGCGCGGATTCACGAGCCGCACAGCGCCGCGCACGATCGCCGCCATCTGCTGGAAAAACTGGTTGCCGCTCGCCTGGACGATTCGCGTGTGCAGCAGTTCGTCCGCCGTGTCATAACCGGGGTCGCCCGGTTGCAACACCTTGAACGCTTCGAACGCCTCGCGGATGCCCGCGATGTCGGCCGCCGTCGCACGGACCGCCGCCTGCGCGGTCGCGCGCGGTTCGATCAGCATCCGGAATTCGATGACGTCGCGCATGAACTGCGGATCCGGCTTCGCACGAAACCGCCAGCTCACCACGTCTTCATCGATCATGCGCCAGTCGCGCATCGGCCGAACGCGCGTACCGACTTTCGGACGCACGTCGAGCATGTCGCGCGCGAGCAACATCGACAATGCTTCGCGCATCACCGTGCGACTCACGTCGAACTCTTTCGACAGCACATCCTGCGGCGGCAGAATGCCGCCGTACTTGTCCTCGACGATACCTGCGACAAGCCCATCCATCACTTTGGCGACCAGTGACCGGTCTTTGCCCTGCTCCATGACACCTCCCCGTGCGTCGATTTGCGAACACCTGCTCCGCAGTTCCGCCGGCCCTGGTTACGACTGTTCTTATGATCTATAAGTTGATGAGTTCGGGGATATTTCGCTATCTGGTAAACACCTGACAGGGTTATCCCTCTTTTTGATGCGGTTGATTTATAAGGCTTCAAAAAAAGCCCGGAAAGCGCGCTGCGCTTGCCGGGCCGGGCTTTCCACGAACTTTGAACATGCAATCCATTACGGCATCCGGATGCCATTACGGACTGCTTCTCATTCAGTTTCGATTAATCGGGATAAACGATCGTTTCAACGCCGTTTGCCGTGCCGAGCAGGCACAGATTCGCGCCGCGCGCGGCGAACAGGCCGACCGTCACGACGCCCGGCCATGCGTTGACCTGCGCCTCGAAACCGCGCGGATCGGTGATTTGCAGCCCCTTGACGTCGATGATCTCGTTGCCGTTGTCGGTGATGTACGGCGCGCCGTCCTTCGTCACGCGCAGCACCGGCACGCCGCCCAGCGCGGTCACGCGCCGGCCGATCGCCGTGCGTGCCATCGGCACGACCTCGATCGGCAGCGGGAATGCGCCGAGCACCGGCACGCGCTTGCTGCCGTCCGCGATGCAGACGAACGTATCGGCCACCGACGCGACGATCTTTTCGCGCGTCAATGCGCCACCGCCGCCCTTGATCATTGCACCGCTTGCGTCGATCTCGTCGGCACCGTCGACGTACACCTGCAGCGATTCGACCTCGTTCAGGTCGAACACCTTGATGCCGTGCGATTTCAGGCGTTCGGTGGTCGCGATGGAGCTCGACACGGCGCCGCGATAGCGCGACTTGACGGCCGCGAGCGCGTCGATGAAGCAGTTGGCGGTCGAGCCGGTGCCGACGCCGATCACGGCGCCTTCCGGCACGTTCTGGATCACATAATCGGCGGCCGCCTGGCCGACCAGGCATTTGAGTTCGTCTTGAGTCATGGGGGTGGGAATACAGCGGGATTGCGGAAAACCGCCAGTTTACCGGACTCGGGAGACGACCCGGGCATTTTCGGTGGGGTGCCGGCGCTGCGATCAGCGCCGGGCACGCCGGCGATCACGGCGCGCCGGTGGCGGATGCGTCGCCCGCCGGCGGCGTGGCGGAGAAATACTTGTCGAGCAGCGCCTGTGCGATCGCATCGGTTTCGGCGTCCGGATTGCCCGCATAGTCGGCCGGCCGGAAATGCATCTGGAACGCCGCGAATACGCGTCGCGTGCGGGTGTCGAGCACGCCGTCGGCCGGCACGTCGTAGCCGTAGCGCGCGAGCTTCAGCTGCAGTTCGCGCACGTCGACGAGCGCGTGCGGATCGCGGCCGCCGAGCCGGGCGGCCACGGTCGCATCGTCCGGCCACGCGCCGACACCGGCTTGCGCGAGCGCATGCCACGGGAACAGCGGCCCCGGATCGATCTTGCGTTGCGGCGCGATGTCGCTGTGCCCGACCACGCGCGTCGGCGGAATCCGGTAGCGCGCGACGACATCTTTCGACAGACGGATCAGCACATCGACCTGTTCGGGCGGATACGGCTGCCACGTGCGGTTTTGCGGATCGAGCGGGCCGCGATTCACGTTCTCGATGCCGATCGACGCTGCGTTGAGCTCGGTCGTGCCCTGCCATTCGCTGATGCCCGCCTGCCATGCGCGTTCCGATTCGGGCACGAGCTGGTAGACCACCGGCATCCCGCGTTCGATGCGCGGTTGCGGCGGCACGACGTAGTGCGCGCTGACCGAATCGCCCGTCAGCGTGCGCAGCGATTTCGCTTCGTCGCTTTCGGTGTAATGCATCACGAGAAAGCGGATCCGCGAATCGGCGCCGCGTGCGTGCAAGCTCGTGTCGGCGTAGTAAGTGCCGCGCCCGACCAGTGACGGCGACGTGCAGGCGGCCAGCAGGCCGAGGATGGCGCACGATGCGCCGAGGCGAAACAGGGTCATGTTCGCGAGTTCCGGGAGGCGCGTGCCGCGCAGCGCGCGAGACCGCGCGCGTCAGCCCGTGTATCAGCCCTTCACGCGCCGCTGCCGCACCGCTTCATACAGGCACACGCCGCTCGCGACCGACACGTTCAGGCTTTCGACGCTGCCGGCCATCGGGATGCTCATCACTTCGTCGCAGGTGTCGCGCGTGAGCCGGCGCATGCCTTCGCCTTCCGCACCCATCACGATGGCGACGGGACCGTCGAGCTTCGTGTCGTACAGCGTGCCCGACGCCTCGTCCGACGTACCGATGACCCACACGCCCGCGTCCTTCAGCTCGCGCAGCGCGCGGGCGAGGTTCGTGACCGTGATGTACGGCACCGTGTCGGCCGCGCCACTCGCGACCTTCGCCGCGGTCGCGTTCAGGCCGACCGCGCGGTCGCGCGGCGCGATCACTGCATGCGCGCCGGCCGAATCGGCGACACGCAGGCATGCGCCGAGGTTGTGCGGATCGGTGACGCCGTCGAGTACCAGCAGCAGCGCCGGGCCCTGGATGCCGTCGAGCAGCTCGGACAGGTTCTGTGCGAGCGGAACATCCTCGACGCGCGCCACGACGCCCTGGTGGCGCTCGGTATGCGCGAGGCCCCACAGGCGGGTTTCATCGGCCGCAATCAGCCGCACGCCCGCTTCCTTCGCGGCGTGCAGGAAGTCCTGCATGCGGCGGTCGCGGCGCGTCTGGTCGTACAGCACCTCCGCAACCGTCGACGCATCGTGCCGCAAACGTGCGGTCACCGCATGAAAACCGTAAAGAACCTTCAGACGAGACATGACTGGAACAACCTTCGATCAAACGTGCGGCCGCGCGACGTGCGCAGCCGCGATCCATGGAAAAGGAAAGCGCCGCGTTGCCGGCCGGTGACCGGTCAAGCGCGGCGTCTCTCGATACTGCAAGGGCGTGCGCGTGCGCCGCCCCGAACGCTCAATACTTCTTGCGGGCGTGCACCTTCTTCGCGGCCGTCTTCGCCGCCGCGCCGCCCTTCTTCTTCGCGGCACGCGCGGCGCGCGCCTCCTTCACCGCGACGGTCGGCGCGCTGGCCGCCTTCTTGCGGCGCGGCGCGGCGTCCTCCACCGGCGGCAACGCGCGCACGCGCGGGCCGCCGCGATCGTTACCGTTACCGTTGCCGGCGACAGCCGGCGCCGGTGCCGGACGCGGCGCCTTCACCGGCGTGTCGCGCACGAGGCGGAAGTCGATCTTGCGCGCGTCGAGATCGACGCGGCTCACCTGCACGCGCACGCGATCCGACAGGCGATAACGGATGCCCGTGCGCTCGCCGCGCAGCTCGTTCTTGATCTCGTCGTACTGGAAGTAGTCCGAGCCGAGTTCCGTGACGTGCACGAGCCCCTCGATGAACAGCGTATCGAGCTGCACGAAGATGCCGAACGACGTGACGCCGTTCACCATCCCGCCGTACTCCTCGCCGAGCTTGTCGCGCATGAAGTAGCACTTGAGCCAGGCCTCGACGTCGCGCGACGCTTCGTCGGCACGGCGCTCGTTCGCCGAGCAGTGCAGGCCGAGTTCTTCCCAGATCGCCGTGTTCGAGCGCGAACGGCCGCGCGCTTCGTCGTCGGCCTGCTGCATCGCGCGGGCGCGCGGCGACAGCGCGGTGTTCAGCTCGAAGCCGTCCGGCGCCTTCGGCGCATACTTCTTGCCGGACAGGATCGCGTAGATCGCGCGGTGCGTGAGCAGGTCGGGATAGCGGCGGATCGGGCTCGTGAAGTGCGCGTACGCCTCGTATGCGAGACCGAAGTGACCGATGTTGTCAGGGCTGTAGACGGCCTGCTGCATCGAGCGCAGCAGCATCGGCTGCAGCATCTGCGCGTCGGGCCGGTCGCGGATCTGCGCCATCAGCGCCGCGTAGTCGCTCGCATGCGGCTTGTCGCCGCCGCCGAGCGAGAGGCCCATGCCGCGCAGGAACGCGCGCAGGTTCTCGAGCTTCTCCGGCGTCGGCCCCGCGTGCACGCGGTACAGGCCCGGGTGCTTGTGGCGCTTCAGGAAATCGGCCGCGCACACGTTCGCGGCCAGCATGCATTCCTCGATCAGCTTGTGCGCATCGTTGCGCTGACGCGGGACGATCTGCTCGATCTTGCCTTGCGAGTTGCAGACGATGTAGGTCTCGGTCGTGTCGAAGTCGATCGCGCCGCGCTTCTGGCGTGCGGCGAACAGCGCCTTGTAGACGCCGTACAGATCCTGCAGGTGCGGCAGCAGGTCCGCGCGGCGCGCAGCCTCCGGCCCCTTCGTGTTCGACAGCACGGCCGCGACTTCGGTGTACGTGAGGCGCGCGGCCGAATGGATCACGGCCGGATAGAACTGGTACGCCTTGATCTCGCCGCGCGCGGTAATCACCATGTCGCATGCGAGCACGCAGCGATCGACCTGCGGGTTCAGCGAACACAGGCCGTTCGACAGCTTCTCCGGCAGCATCGGGATCACGCGGCGCGGGAAGTAGACCGACGTACTGCGCTCGAGCGCGTCGGCATCGAGCCCGCTGCCCGGCTGCACGTAGTGCGACACGTCGGCGATCGCGACGATCAGGCGGAAGCCGTCGCCGCGGCCGACCTTGGTCGGCTCGCAGTAGACGGCATCGTCGAAGTCACGGGCATCCTCGCCGTCGATCGTCACGAGCGGCACGTCGCGCAGGTCGACGCGGAAGCGCAGGTCGGTCGGCCGGACCTTGTCCGGCAGCGCGGCGGCTTCGTCGAGCGCCGGCTGGCTGAATTCGTGCGGCACGCCGTACTTGCGCACGGCGATCTCGATTTCCATGCCCGGATCGTCGATGTCGCCGAGCACTTCGACGACGCGGCCGAGCGGTTGCGAATGCCGGCTCGGGAAGTCGGTCAGTTCGACGACGACGACCTGCCCGACCTTCGCCTTCTTCACGTTCTGCGTGATCAGGATGTCGTGGCCGATGCGCTTGTCTTCGGGGGCGACGATCAGCGCGCCGTTCTCGTTGAGCAGGCGGCCGATCACGCGCTTGTTCGCGCGCTCGGTGACTTCGACGACGTGCCCTTCCGGCCGGCCGCGGCGATCGTAGCCGACGATCCGCGCGAGCACGCGGTCGTTGTGCATGACCTTCTGCATTTCGCCGTTCGGCAGGAACAGGTCGTCCTGGCCGTCGTCGCGGATCACGAACCCGTAGCCGTCGCGATGGCCCTGCACGCGGCCGGCAACGAAGTTCGACGGATGGGTGAGCTGGTAGTGGCCGCGCTTGTCGAGGCGGATCTGGCCGTCGCGTTCCATCGCGGCGACACGCCGGAAGAACCCCTCGCGCTCCTGACGCTTGATCGACAGCGCTTCGGCGATGTCGTTGGCTGCCAGCGGCGCGTCGCTCGTACGCAGCACGCCGAGAATTTCTTCACGGCTCGGAATGGGGTACGGATATTTGCTCAAGGGTTTGTCGATGATTGTTCTCGTTGCGTTGACTGATGGTGCACGGCATCAACATAGAAGTGTCCGTCAGACAGTTCTATAGTGACGGCGGCGGATCATTCTATCACCCGCCTGTGTCGCCAAATGACGCGAATGCCGCGTGCAGGCGCCGCGGCGACCGGTTTGCGGTGCATCGCAAAAAAGTGTTGACACGATTAATTGGGGCGCTATAATTTCGCTTCTTTGCAGCAAGCAGCTACTGCAAAACGTGCCCAGGTGGCGGAATTGGTAGACGCACTAGGTTCAGGTCCTAGCGGTGGCAACATCGTGGAGGTTCGAGTCCTCTCCTGGGCACCACTTATTTAAAAAAAGGTCGGCTTCTGCCGGCCTTTTTCTTTTTCAGGCCCAGGAAGCAAAGCGCCTGCGCGCTTTGCGCGAGGACTCGAGAGGCTGCGCTTGCAAGCGCAGCCGGGGTCGCGCTCGTGTGACCGAGTCCTCTCCTGGGCACCATCTGTTTTTGAAAAGGTCGGCTTCTAGCCGGCCTTTTTTCATTTCCGGCCGCACATTGCGCGTACTGTGCCACGCCATATGCCCGCCACTCCGATCGATAGCAGAATTAATCGGTTATCGATTGCCCTCCCCGTTGGTACGTTAGCCGCCTCGCTTTCAACGAACCCGACAAGGAACCACCCCATGACGTCGATGAACCGACGCGCGTTCGCGCGCGCGATGCTGGCCGCCGGCCTGAGCGTCGCCGGCATCCGGACGCACGCCGAGAACGCGCCCTCCACGTTGCGCATCGGATACCAGAAATCGTCGACGCTCATTACGCTGCTCAAGACGCGCGGCACGCTGGAGCAGTCGCTTGCGCCGCTCGGCCTGCGCGTGTCGTGGCATGAATTTGCGAGCGGCTTGCCGCTGACCGAAGCGCTCAACGTCGGCGCGGTCGATTTCAGTGCCGACGTGGCCGACACCGTTCCCGTCTTCGCTCAGGCCGCGCATGCGCGCTTCGTATACGTTGCGCAGGAAGCGCCGTCACCGAAAGCGCAGGCCATCATCGTCAAGCGCGACAGCGCGCTGCGCACGCTCGCCGATCTCAAGGGCAAGCGCATCGCCGTCACGAAGGCAGCCGGCAGCCACTACCTGCTGCTTGCCGCACTCGCGCGCGCAAAGCTCACCCCCGCCAACGCCGCAATCCACTACCTGACGCCGGCCGACGGCCGCGCGGCGTTCGAGCGCGGCAGCGTCGATGCATGGATCACGTGGGACCCGTATGTCGCATCGGTCGACGCGAATCCCGACGTGCGGATTCTGGCCGACGGCGACGGGCTTGCGTCGTACCAACGCTATTACCTGGCGTCGAGCAGCTTTGCCGCCGCGCGCCCCGACGTCATCCAGATCGTGTTCGACCAGTTGTCGCAAGCCGGCACCTGGCTGCGCGAACATCAGCAGGAGGCCGCCAATACCCTCGCCCCGATCTGGGGACTCGACGCGAAGACGATCGAGCGCGCGAACGCACGACGCAGCTATCTCGTGCGCACCGTGGCCACGCAGAACTTCGGTGAGCAGCAGAAGATCGCCGATACGTTCCTCGCGGCCGGTTTGCTGCCCGCCCGCGTCGACACGGGTGAAGCGCTGCGCTGGAATTTCGCGGCAAAGCGTGCTGAGCCGATCGGCGCCTGATGCCCGGAACCTGCAACGCGCGATAATTTTGATCGCCATCGAAAAATTGTGTTGACAGATACTCCAGACACGCTAGAATAGCGGTCTTCGCATCGCAGCAAGCGAAACGTGCCCAGGTGGCGGAATTGGTAGACGCACTAGGTTCAGGTCCTAGCGGTGGCAACATCGTGGAGGTTCGAGTCCTCTCCTGGGCACCACTTATTTAAAAAAGGTCGGCTTCTGCCGGCCTTTTTTCTTTTTCAGGCCCAGGAAGCAAAGCGCCTGCGCGCTTTGCGCGAGGACTCGAAAGGCTGCGCTTGCAAGCGCAGCCGGGGTCGCGCTCGTGTGACCGAGTCCTCTCCTGGGCACCACTTATTTAAAAAAGGTCGGCTTCTGCCGGCCTTTTTCTTTTTCAGGCCCAGGAAGCAAAGCGCCTGCGCGCTTTGCGCGAGGACTCGAAAGGCTGCGCTTGCAAGCGCAGCCGGGGTCGCGCTCGTGTGACCGAGTCCTCTCCTGGGCACCATCTGTTTTCTAAAAAGGTCGGCTTTCAGCCGGCCTTTTTTTATTTCCGGCGCCGAATCGATACGCTCGCCGTGGCACGATGGTCGCACCTGACCATCACGACGCATCGACGAACACTCCGATCGTTTCCGCGCACGCTCCCCTCTCGCATCGCAAGCAGGCCGGCAAATTATTTTCGTTCGCAACCTCAAATTCTGTTGACAGATCCTTCAGAAACGCTAGAATAGCGGTCTTCGCATCGCAGCAAGCGAAACGTGCCCAGGTGGCGGAATTGGTAGACGCACTAGGTTCAGGTCCTAGCGGTGGCAACATCGTGGAGGTTCGAGTCCTCTCCTGGGCACCACTTATTTAAAAAAGGTCGGCTTCTGCCGGCCTTTTTCTTTTTCAGGCCCAGGAAGCAAAGCGCCTGCGCGCTTTGCGCGAGGACTCGAAAGGCTGCGCTTGCAAGCGCAGCCGGGGTCGCGCTCGTGTGACCGAGTCCTCTCCTGGGCACCATCTGTTTTCTAAAAAGGCCGGCTTTTAGCCGGCCTTTTTTCATTTCCGGCGCCGAATCGATACCAGGTTCACGCCGCGCCCCATACCGTCCCGGTGACGCGCATGACGCGCATGACGCGCCATCTTTCCTTTGCCACCTGCGCATCAGGACAAATCGCCCCGGCCTGCGCGACGAGTCAGTCCGGCCGGCGGTCCGTCGAGCGTGCGCGCCGGCCGCGATCCATCGCGCGAATTCGACATCGCCGGTCCCGCTGCACGGCGCGGCGGCCGCCCGCCCCGGCAACCTAGGCCCCGCCTTCATCCCGCAACAAAACCGGGATTTCCCTAGGCTGACATGCCAGCGCTCACGCGGTTAAATAAATCAACATGCTTTATTTAATGCGTCGACGTTCGACGCAACATGGAAGGAGACGCCATGCGAAGCCCGCACTTCGGTCAGGGCAGCAATTCGGCCAACGTGCGCCGTTACAACGAGCGCCTGCTGCTGAAGACGCTGCGCCGCGTGGGCAGCGCGTCGAAGGCCGACCTCGCGCGTCTCGCGAACATGACGAGCGCGGCTGTCGGCGGCATCATCGCGTCGCTCGCCGACGCGAAGCTGATCGAATCCGCCGGCCGCACCGAGGGCCAGCGCGGCCAGCCGGCGTCGCTGATCCGCCTCGATCCGCGCGGCGCGTTCGGCATCGGCGTCCACCTCGACCGGATGCGCATCGAGACGGCGCTCGTCAATTTCGCGGGCGACGTGCTCGGCCGCCGCTCCCACGACTGCCTGCTCCCCCCGCCCGCCGACGTGCTCGACATCGTGCGGCGCGACATCGATGCGATGCAGGACCTGCTCCCCACGCATGAGCGCGCGCGCCTGACGGGCGTCGGCGTCGCCCAGCCGTACAACCTCGGCGCGTGGATGCGCGAACTCGGCCTCGCACCCGACACGTTCCGCGCGTGGGAAGACGTCGACTTCGCGAGCGACCTCGGGCGCACGCTGTCGCTGCCCGTGTTCGGCGAAAACGACGGCAACGCGGCCGCGATCGCCGAACTGTTCTACGGGTACGGCCGGCAGTGCGACGATTTCGTCTACCTGTTCATCGGTCCCGCGATCGGCGGCGGCATCGCGATCGACGGCGACTGCCTGCGCGGCGTGACCGGCAATGCCGGCGACATCGCCGTGATTCCCGTGCCACCGAGCCGGCTGGCGTCCGCGCCGCCGCCCCGCGGCCCGTGGGACATCCTGCTCGCCCGCGCGTCGCTGCACGCGCTCGTGCGCCACCTGCGCCATCACGGCGAGACGGTCGAGAACCGCGCCGATCTCGAGGCCTGTATCGCGCGTGGCCTGCCGGCGGTCGACGAATGGATCGACGACTGTGTCGACGCGCTCGCGCCGGCATTGCGTGCGGTGCTGTGCGTCGTCGATGCGCCGGTGGTCGTACTCGACGCCGATACCGACGCCGGCCTGCTCGATGCGGTGACGACCCGCCTGCGCGCGGCGCTCGTCGCCACCGCGCCGGAAGCGCGCGGCACGCCGACGCTCGTGCGCGGCTCGTTCGGCGCCGACGCCGGTGCGATCGGTGCCGCGACGCTGCCGATGTTCTTCAACTTCTCTCCACGGGCCGGCATCCTCAAGGGCGCCCGCACCGAATCGCAGGAGGTCAACCATGTCGCGTTCTGAGTCCCCCCGGCCGCTGCTCGAGATGCGCGGCATCAGCAAGACCTTCCCGGCCGTGCGCGCGCT